>DAORIL010000014.1:0-25115 GCA_035438525.1 Pyrinomonadaceae bacterium | reverse complement strand
CTTTGAAAGCATCTTTGTATTTTTCAAAAACATCTTTGAAATATGTCTCGACAATAGCCCCGAAAATTATCGGGTCGGAAATCTTCATCATTGTCGCTTTCAAATGTGCGGAAAGTAAAACGTCTTTTTCTTTGGCTTCGACGATTGCGTCTTTCACAAAAGATTTCAGCGAGGCGAGATTCATCACCGAGGAATCAATAACTTCCCCTGCTTTTAATGGCGCAAAATCCTTCAAAACTTTTTCAGCTCCATCATTTCCGTAAAAAACAATGCGGAATTTGCCTTCCGTTTCAACGGTCGTCGAATTTTCCGTGCCGTAAAAATCGCCCGATTCCATATGCGCGATGGAAGTTTTGGAATCTGAAGCCCAAACGCCCATTCGGTGCGGGTTTGCTTTCGCGTAATTTTTAACCGCTTTCGGCGCGCGTCTGTCCGAATTTCCTTCTCTTAAAACGGGATTTACCGCGCTTCCCAACGCTTTCGCATACTTTTTGTTAATGGCTTTTTCTTCGTCGGTTTTCGGCTCGGCAGGATAGTTCGGCAAGGCGTAACCTTGTTTCTGCAATTCAGCAATCGCTTCTTCGAGTTGCGGAACGGAAGCCGAGATATTCGGCAATTTGATAATGTTCGCTTCCGGTTTCGTCGCCAATTCGCCTAATGCGGCAAGCGCGTCGGGCGTTTTCTGGTCGTCGGTTAAATATTCGGGAAAGTTGGCTAAAATTCGCCCAGCGAGCGAAATATCCGGCACTTCGATTTCAATATTTGCGGCTTTTGTAAAAGCTTTAACAATTGGTAAAAGAGAATGCGTCGCCAATAGTGGCGCTTCATCAGTTAAAGTGTAGTAGATTTTTGACATTTTATTGTTTGATTTTATTGAACTAATATTAACCACCAAGTAACGATTTGCGTCTAAAGCAAAAAATCAATTAAGGATAATTAATGATTAACGGTATTTTAATCCTGTTTACATCAAAACGTAAAATGTAAAACGGAATGATATGCAACATTGTCGTAGCGACGCGATTCATTGCGCATCTACCACCCGTTTTTAATTTTAAACAGCAAATCTATGTTCAATCATACGTCTTTTGTATTATATTTAGGAGAATCTATTTCGGTTCCGAAATAATTAAAATTGCAAAAATCTAACTTTATGAAAAATATACTTAAATCGGCATCGTTTGCTTTTTCGATTTTGTTTTTGGCGGGAAGTGTTTTTGGACAGGTGAATTATTCAGGATTTATCGGCGAAGCTCCCGTAACGATGGTGACGAATATTTATTCGGACGGAGTAGGAACTGCAACTTATGTTTATGATAATTTTGACGAACCGATCAGGCTCGAAGCAGAGTTAGTCAAAAAGAAATTAATATTTACCGAAAAAAATGCGCGAAATCTGAAGCGGGCAACTTTGACGTTTGAAAATTTTGACGCGGGTAGTGCCGAATTAAAAGGTGTCTGGAAAGATGCCAAAACGGGAAAAACTCTGGATATTAAATTGAAAAAAGATTTCGAGGTCGACGGATCTGCGGAAAGAGAGCTTATTCAATCAGATTCTTTGCCTGACAGGTATTTTAAGGTCGTCGTTTCGGGCGATAGTGCAGTTGCTGTCAAAATATTCGAGAAAAAAACTGATCGCCTGCTCCAGAAAATTGATTTGGGTTGTCAGCAGAGAGGTGCGGAAAGCATTTCGATTGATGACTATAATTTTGACGGTATCAAAGATTTTTCAATATTTGAATCATCTTACGCCGGACCGAACACTTCACGGCTGTATTATCTTTATGATCCGGCGGCGAAAAAATTTATTGAAAGCGATTTTACAGGAACTTCGCTGGAGTTTGATGCAAAAACAAAAACGATTACCGAAACCAACCAATGCTGTGCCGGGGCTTCGATAATTACCGCAACTTACAAGGTCGTCAAAAATAAAATGGTTCTCATCAAAGAACACTGCTTAAAATGGGACGAGAAAAGGAAAAAACACATCGAGCGACCAATCAAACAATGCCAATAAAAGATCGGTGATTAAAAATAAATGAAATTAGAAAAAAGATGAGTGATTTGAAACGATTTTTAGAAGCACAAGATGACGATTTTGAGATTGCTTTGTCGGAAATTAAAAACGGCAGAAAACAAAGTCATTGGATGTGGTATATTTTTCCGCAAATCGCCGGTTTAGGTTTTAGTTCAACTTCGAGATTTTATGCGGTTAAAGATGTTAACGAAGCCCAAGAATATTTGAATCACCCGATTTTAGGCAAAAGATTAATCGAAATTTCCGAAGCTTTATTAGAAATCGAAGACAAACCGGCGTATCGAATATTCGGAAGCCCCGATGATATGAAATTAAAATCTTCGATGACCTTATTTGCCGCTTTGACCAAAACTAATTCAGTTTTTCAAAAGGTTTTAGACAAATATTATAATGGCGAAAAAGATGAGCGAACGCTTCAGATTCTTGGCGATTGAGTTTTAAGGATTACACCAAAACATCAACGAATCACTTAAGAAATTGTTTCCGCTAAAACTAACTCACAAAAAATAAATGTAAGATTTAAATATTGATATACTACAAATCTATGAAATCTTTTTATTTAGTATTCGTAATATCTCTCTTATTTGTTCCCGCCTTTTCGATTAATAAATCATCAGTTATCAAAGATAAAAAGATAATCACCGGAGCGGAACAAACGGAAAAATATTTACCGTATTTGAAAGGAAAACGGGTTGGAATTTTAGCTAATCCGACCACCGTTATCGGTGAAACTCATTTGGTTGATTTTCTAGTTTCAAAAGGCATCAACATCACCAGAATTTTTGGACCCGAACACGGTTTTCGCGGCAATGCGAGTGCGGGCGTAAAAGTAGATGACGAAAAAGACCCCAACACCGGAATAAAAATAATTTCGTTATACGGCTCTAAAAAAAAGCCTTCGGCGGAAGATATGGCTGAAGTGGACGTGATGATCTACGACGTTCAGGATGTTGGAGTCCGATTTTATACGAATATTAATGCCCTGCGGGATTTGATGGAAACTTGTGCGGCTTTTGATAAAGAATTGATTATTTTAGACCGACCGAATCCGAACGGTTATTTGATTGACGGACCTATTTTGGATATGAATTTGAAATCAGGCATCGGACAATTTCCAATCCCAATCGCACACGGTTTGACGGTTGCCGAATTTGCAAACATGGCAAACAGCGAAGGCTGGCTGGCGAATAACGCCAAAGCTAAACTGAAAATCATCAAGCTGCAAAACTACAAACACGATATGGAATACGTTTTGCCGGTCAAACCTTCGCCAAATCTGAATTCCCAACAAAGTATTATGCTTTATCCCTCAACCTGCCTGTTTGAAGGCACAATTCTCAATCACGGGCGAGGCACATACACGCCGTTTGCCGTTTTGGGAAATCCTTTGCTCAAAGATAAATATGCTTTTTCTTACACACCCATCAGTATCAAAGGAATGAGCGAAACCCCGCTTTTTATGAACGAAGTCTGCTACGGTTTGGATTTGAGAAATTACGACACCAAACAATTACGCAAATCAAAACGCCTCAATCTGAAATGGATGATGGAACTCTATAATGCTTATCCGCAAAAAGAAAAATTCTTTGATAGAAGTTTCAGCAATCAAATCGGGAACATTGATTATCTTGCCGGAACAAAAGAATTTAAGGAACAAATAATTTCAGGAAAATCAGAAGTGGAAATCAGAAAAACCTGGGAACCGGGATTATCAAACTACAAGAAAATGCGTAAAAAGTATTTGCTTTATAAATAATGGAAAAATCGTTAATTAGATGAAAAAGACCGAGTAAATACTCTATTCTTTCGGAGTTCTTCTTCCAAATTAAAAATTGTGCTATTTTCAAATTCAAGATGTCTGACCTCATTTCAAACAAAGAATATCAATCGCTGAAAAAAGAAATCGGTGAATTGCTTGCACACGGACGCGAACAAGCCGCGCGTGCCGTCAATACGATTTTGGTTGAAACTTATTGGCATATCGGACGGCATATTGTCGAATTTGAACAAAGTGGAAAGGAAAAGGCTGAATATGGCACAGAACTTTTAGACCGTTTATCAAAAGATTTAACTTTGGAGTTTGGAAAGGGTTTCAGCCGTTCAAATCTCATTTATGTTCGCAAATTTTATCTGACTTTCCCAAAAAGTGAGACACTGTCTCACCAATTGAGTTGGAGTCATTATTTTGAAATTCTCAAAGCCGATAATGAGCTGGAGCGTAATTTTTATCTGAAAGAATGTGAAAAAGAAAACTGGAGTGTCCGCGAACTCAAACGTCAGATGAAAAGTATGCTTTTTCATCGCCTTGCACTCAGCAAAGACAAAAAAGGCGTTTTGGAATTAGCCGAAAAAGGCGCGGAGATCAAAAGCGCAACGGACATTATCAAAGACCCATACATTTTTGAATTTCTCGGCATCCCGCACCAAAAAACTGCCGAAAGCGAGCTTGAAGCACGTCTGATTCAAAACCTCGAACAATTTCTGCTCGAACTTGGCAAAGGTTTCGCCTTCGTCGGCAGACAATACAAAATAACTCTCAGCAACCGTCATTTCTACGTTGACCTTGTTTTCTATCACCGTATTCTGAAATGCTTTGTTTTGATTGATTTAAAAAGCGGCGAGATCGAACATTACGACATCGGGCAAATGAATCTTTACCTCAACTATTTTGCCAAAGAAGAAAACGTCGAAGACGACAACCCACCCATCGGCATCGTCCTTGGCGCATACAAAGACCAAATCCTTGTCGAATACGCCACCGA
This sequence comes from Pyrinomonadaceae bacterium, assembly GCA_035438525.1. Taxonomy (GTDB): domain Bacteria; phylum Acidobacteriota; class Blastocatellia; order Pyrinomonadales; family Pyrinomonadaceae; genus JAIBCC01. The sequence continues at coordinate 20,315 of DAORIL010000014.1, read as the reverse complement.
AAACATCACCAATCAACTTTTCGTCAGTAAATACGAATTATATCTGCCGAATAAACAACTTTTGGCGCGGGAGTTGGAAAAGGTTTTGAGTGAGGAATAAGGAATATTTCCTTTAAAATAAGTTGTATTTTTATATTTAGCAAATCTATGGTTTCGTCTTTTTCGTTTGAGATTTAGACTAAATCATTTATATTGTTTGCAAATATTTAATTTAGAAAATCAACAATAGTTGGAATAAAAATGGAAAATAAAATTGAATTTGAGCCAGCGGTAATTGAGTTTGAACAGCTTTATCTAGACCCAAATAATCTTCGTTTTACTAATTTTGATGGAAATAGAAGGGTTCCATTAACAAGAATAAAAGAAGAAAGTGTCCAAAAAGTAACTTTAGAAAAATTAAAGGCAGAAGAATTTCAAGTTAAGGCATTACGAGACAGTATTGTTGAGTTAGGCTTTTTACCAATAGATCGAATTGTTGTATCAAAGATTGACGAAAAGTCATATTTAGTGGTCGAAGGTAATAGAAGACTGGCTGCATTAAAATGGATTATAGAGTTAATAAAAGAGGGAATCGTAGAAGAAGACGTGAAAAAATCTTTTGAAAGAATTCCTGTAAACATATTAAACCCTGAAAGTGATACAGAAGGTAATCGACTAAAAATCCAAGGAATTAGACATATTTCAGAAATCAGACCTTGGGGAACTTATCAAAAAGCAGTTTTGATTAAGTCAATGATTGAAGGTGAGAAACTATCACCTCAAGATGTAGCTAACGCGATTGGATATAGAACCACGGAAGTTAATAGAATTTATCAAGCATATAAACTTCTTGAACAAATGATGGATGACCCTGATTACGGAGAGTTTGCAAAACCTGATTTAATTTCCTTTTTTTATGAAGCAGTTGGGAGAAATCCTCTAAAAGCCTTTTTTGGTTATGACAAAGACACTTTTAAGTTTGAGAATGAAGATAATTATAAATTATTTTATAAATGGATTATTAAAGACCAAGACAATGCGAATATGCAAAAAATTCCTTCCCCTCTAAATGTAAGAGACTTAACTAAAATTATTGGAAATGAAGAGGCATTAGCATCATTTAAAGAAGATTCTACGACTATGCCTGAAGCACTAGCCATTGTTATAAAATATTCGTCTGTAGATTGGAGAAAAGAAATCACTCAAGCAATAGAAGCTATTAAAAAATTACCTGCGGATGAACTTGAAAGCCTAAATGGGGAAGACATTGTTTTACTCACAAGTTTAAAAGAAATGATAGAAAAGCGAATTGATTTATATGGCAAAATCCGTGGACTTAATTAAACATGCGAAAGAGTTATTTCTTAAAATTCTTACTAATTTCTCACCTACTCAATCATCGGTTGATTTAAAAAAAGAGATCTATGAATATGATAAATCTTATTCTCTTAATCTCTTAAATGAAGAGTCTGATTATCTTATCTCAGCACTAAAAAGAAATTTAAGAAATCATATCGAAAGTAGAAAGAACAAAGGAAGTCAGGCTAAATTTGAATTTTCAACAAGCGATGATGATTTTATAATCGGTATTGCAAATATATATCCGAAGTTTTCTGTGTTCCCCGATTTTTATCGTTATATGAAATCAATGTCTGATGGTGATTTTGAAAAATTTTCAGCGAATTATATTAAAATGCACTTTTCTGACTTTTCTTTCGTTACTCGAAGATCAGGAGATGGTGGAATTGATTTTATTGGTAGCGGCACTTTCAAAAAACTTCAGAACTTTGCTGGAACATTTGTTGATCTAAAGAACAAAAATATAGGGTTTAGAATTGTTGGGCAATCAAAAAGATATGATCCTAAAAATCCAATTGGACCTAAGGAGATAAGAGAATTTCTTGGTAGTGTTAGGATACTACAAGAAGCAGCAAACCCAAATAAAGTTAATGCTTGGCTTGGAGAAACAAAAGTTCTCAATATGATTAAGCTCGCTGAGCCATTTATCTACATATTTCTCACAACATCATATTATTCTGATGATGCTTGCGATTTATCCGATAAATTAGGGATTTATATTTATGACATTGATGATCTTATATTTGACCTAATTGAAGAAGATATCGGAATAACAAAGAATAAATTTGATGTTGTCTTATTTGAAAAATGGTGTAGAAAGTAAAAGTCAGAATTACCAAACTTTTTACTATGAACTCAACGAAATATAACTTTCCTTTCTAAAACTAGGAAATAATTTTTACGAACTACACGAAAGCATCGAACACCCAACTTTTTCCTTCGCCCAATCAGGTCTTTTGGCAAACCATTTTTCCGCTTCGGGTTGTTCGTCGTATGGTTTCAAGAGTAAATTAAATAATTCATCAACAATCGAAAAATCATCTTCATCTGCCGCGTCAATGGCGAGCTGAGCCATATAATTTCGCAAAACGTATTTTGGATTAACCCCGTTCATTACTTCGGTTCTTTCCTTTTTTTCTCTATTCTCAGCAATCAGAATTTCGGCGTAAGTTTGTAAAAACTGTGTCCATTTATCTTGCAAAATTTCGAGATTTGTTGAATAGCTCGATTCCTGTAAAATTGTCCAAAATGCACTTGGATTATTTTCGTCAAATTTGTTCAAATTGCGGAAAAATAAGGTCAAATCCATCTCGCTCTGATAAAGCAATTGTTCCAATTCAATAATCAAATCAGCCTCAACTTCGGTTTTTAAACCTAATTTATCGGACATCATGCAAATATGTTTGGGCAGATAATTGATTTGATAGGAATCCAAAATTTCTTCCAAAGGTTTGGCATCTTGGATAAGTGGGAAAAGTGCGTTTCCTAACTGCAAAAGATTCCAGAGACCGATGGCGGCTTGGTTGCCGTAGCGATAGCGTTTTTGTCCGGCGTCGGTCGTGTTTGGAGTCCAGTTCGGATCGTAATCTTCGAGCCAACCGTATGGACCGTAATCAATCGTCAAACCCAAAATTGACATATTATCCGTATTCATCACGCCGTGGACAAAGCCGACACGTTCCCAATGAATTATCAGATCAAGCGTTTTTCCCACAATTTCGCGGAAAAACTCAATGTAAGTTTCTTTGTTCGGTTCGCCTAAATGCGGATAAAAATGTCGAATCGTGTAATCGGTCAGTTTTTTCAGATTTTCAAAATCTTCCCGCCAGGCAAAAATCTGAAAATTGCCGAAACGGATAAAACTCGGCGCAACACGGCAGACAATCGCGCCTTTTTCATACGCGGCGTTACCGTTGTAGAGCATATCGCGCAAAACTTCGTCGCCCGTTAAAACCAAAGACAAAGCCCGCGTCGTCGGCACGCCAAGATGAAACATCGCCTCACTGCACAGATATTCACGGACCGAAGAACGCAAAACCGCTAAACCGTCCGCTCCGCGTGAATAAGGCGTTTTGCCCGAACCTTTTAGCTGCAGCGCCCATTGTTGTTCGTTTTGATTAACCTCAAAAAGATTTATTGCCCTACCGTCACCCAACTGTCCTGCCCAGTTTCCAAACTGATGCCCGCCGTAACACATTGCATAAGGATTTGTGTCCGGAAAAACTTCTTTACCCGAAAAAGCGTTGAGAAAATCTTCACTCTTTGCTTCAATTTCAGTTAATCCAATTGCTTCAATCATTTGCGGTGAAGCGTGAATTAATTTCGGATTACCCGGAATCTTCGGCGTAACGTAAGAAAAAGCCGCATTAAAAACTTGGCGAACATAATTTTCTGTGACTGAATCCGCAGGCAATTCTTGATTAAAAGTATCTTTCAGATTTAATTTCATTGAGTTTATTTTCGCAAGTTAAAAGACATTTAGACAAATTGAGAATGGTAAATGTTAAAATAACTTTTCTATTAGGCTTGATAATTTACTCTAAAAAAATAAAACGGAATTATCCCGAAATCGAAGATAAAAATGGCAGAAAATCTTTTTTCTTACGGAACACTGCAAAAAAATGAGGTTCAATTAGAATTATTTGGACGGCTGTTGCACGGCACCAAAGACATTCTCAAAGGCTACAAAATTTGTTTAATTGAAATTAAAGACGAAGCCTTTTTGGCAAAAGGCGAGGATAAATTTCAAAAAACTTTAGTTACATCAAAAGACGAGGCAGATATTATCGAAGGAACAGTTTTTGAGATTTCAGAAGCAGAATTACTTTTAGCCGATAAATATGAGCCTGAGAATTACCAAAGGGTTAAAGTCACACTTAAATCCGGCAAAGATGCTTGGATTTACGCTATTACTGAAAGCTGGAATCAAGAATAGAGAATTGCAAATTTTTCACTTATTTACCTGATAGCCGTTCCGATTTTGTTTTACTTTCAGACCGTTTAAAACTTCGATCTTTACTTCATAAAACTTTCCGCTTTGGCGGGCTTCATCGCTTGGATAAAAGGCTAAAGCATATGAAGAGGTCAATTCTTCTTCCAACGATTTAAAGATCGGCTCAAAATCACGGTCATTGGCATAGAGCGAACGACCGCCGGTTCTTTCGACTAAACCGCTGACTTCGAGAGGTGTGGGCAACGGTTTTTGATTGCCTTGCAACCGCGAAAATGATGGTAAAATAATAGTATAAATGCTTGTTTCAGAGTCGTTGGCTCTTTCGATAACCGTTTTAGGCGCAACCGTATCGCCAACCGGAAAACCATCGGTTATTAAAATCACTGCCCGCTTCATCAACTTATTTTTTCCAGTGCGCGGGGCTTTTTTTGCCAAAAGCCGAATTGCATCGTCCGTCGCATCGTAGGCGTGCGTAGAAAGCCCTTCCTGCTCTTTTAAAATTTTGGAAAAAGTCTTTTCGAGTTTGTCAGGTTTATTGGTAAACCCTTGCAGGGTCTTGACTTCCATCCCAAAAGACATAACTGCAAAATATGAATTGTAATCAGCCAAATGATTGATAAAATTTTGCAGTGAGTTGCGAAGTTTAATCAATTCCTCATTGGTCACGCTTCCCGAAACATCTAAAACAAAAACCACTGATAACGGACGACTTTCGCTGCTGGTTTTTCGGATAGGCTCAAAAAAATCAAATTTTCGCTCAATACCGTTTTCAAACATTTTGAAATCTTTGGCTTCCAACCCACGCACCGGCTTTCCGTTTGCATCGGTAATTGTTGCTTCAAAAGCAATTAAATCGGTTTGAAATTTGATTGTGTCATCCTGCGCGATGAGATTAACTACTAAACCAATAAAAAAAACCGGCAAAAACCAAAACATTTTAAACTTCCATGATTTTTTACCAATTTGATTCATTACTGCTTTACCTCTGAAAAATCCAAAAAAATAATTCTATTGCATTTTTCGATTTAACTGGTTTAGAATTAAATATTAGTTGGTTTTACAAAAAAATCAACTTTTTTCTACCCCGACTAACTCTAAAGAATTCTAAATTTGTTTCAAAAGAATTTCAACATTTTTCTCAAATTCATTTTGACCGATTTCATTCATTTTGACCTCTCAATCTGACCGATTTTATGTCACTTGTTTTTGCTGAAACAATCTTTCCATTTGTTTATACGAACTTATCTAAGTTTAAGTTTTGGCACGAGAATTGATTGTTTTTATAGCTACTTTTGGAATTTTCCAACAGTAATAAAAGTAATTTTGAATATGCTAATCCTCAAATCTTAAGAAACAAATAAAACTTTAATGCTGGAGAAAACAAACGTGAGCCAATTTAACCTTTCAGGTTATAATCTGCAAACAAAAATTTATTTGGTTTTGTTAATGCTTTTAAGTGTTTCTGCTGTTGGTTTTTCTGTTTATAGCGGAATTATAAATATTACCTTACCTCAAATCGTGATGTTGGTGGTGGCTCTCATCGCCGCTTCAATGCTCGGTCAACATCAACCAAAACTCCCTGATTCAAAACTTCAATTTTCGGCAAAAGGGCTGGTCGTCTTTTTTGGTGTAGTGTGGCTCGGTGTAATGGGTGGTGTTTTATTATCTCTGACCGCAGAAATTGCCGGTTATTGGAACGCTACAAAAAATAAAAGTCGTTGGCTAGCATCTGTTTTTTCTAATATTACTGCAACTTTTGCGTCGGCAAATGTCTTTTATCTTTTTTTATATTATGTTGCGGGTTTTACCGAAAATACTGTTGCCGGAAATACTATCGGAATTGAATGGGTAATCGGAGGAATTTTGCTGGCGGTGGTCACACATTATGCAACTTATCTTTTGCTCTACTCAGTCTTTCTCCGATTAGAGAGCGAATTTCCGTTTTTGACCGCACTCAAAGAAAATTCTTTAATTACCGTCCTCGGATACATCTTTGGAGCTCTTGGTATTTTGGGATTGCACATTGCTTTGTTAAATTTTGGACTCGGATTTGGATTAGTAGTGTTAGTGGGAATAATTGTTGCACATATTTCATATCGTATCCATATCCAAAGTTTAGAGTTAAAAACCAGAGAAATCAGTGAATCCAGCCGCATTCATTTAGCCACAGTCGAAGCGTTGGCGACAGCAATTGACGCCCGCGACCAGGTTGGCATCGGTCACGTCCGACGAACTCAGATTTTCGCTGTTGGAATGGGCGAATTGTTAGGTTTAAGTTCGGGTGAAATCCAAGCCTTACGCACCGGCGCACTCTTGCACGATATCGGAAAACTGGGTGTTCCCGACCATATTTTGAACAAACCCGGCAGACTGACTCCTGCCGAAATGGAGAAAATGAAAATCCATTCAACAGTAGGCGCATCAATCCTTGGAAAGGTTAAATTTCCTTATCCGGTAGTGCCGACAGTCAAATATCACCACGAAATGTGGGATGGTTCAGGCTATCCCGAAGGGTTAAAGAAAGAGCAAATTCCGCTGACAGCCCGGATTTTGGCAGTAGCAGATTCTTATGACACCTTGCGCGGAGCACGTCCTTATCGGGCAGCCGTTTCGCGAGACGAAGCCAGACGCTTTCTCTTAAATGGTTCAGGAAGTCAATTTGACCCGAAACTCGTGGATATGTTTCTCCGCAACTTACGCCAATTTGAATTGGAAATTGAGGCGGAAGGTCTGGCATATGAGTTTGATAATCAAATCCCCGATTTATTTATGGGTGAAGAAGGTGCAAATGATGCCAGTCAAGGCTATGTTGAGCAAATTAAGCGGGCTAACCGGGAAGTTTTTGCTCTTTATGAATTAGCCAGAGTTTTTAGTTCATCTCTGAATCTCCAGGATACTTTGTCTTTATTCGTCAAAAAAGTAAGCGAACTGATGCCTTTTGATACTTGTGCTGTTTATTTATTGGATAAATCACAGGAGTTTGCAGTTCTAAGTTATGCCGAGGGAGTCAATGCTGATTCTTTGAAAGGCAAGAAAGTCAAACCCGGCGAAGGGGCGACCGGCTACGTTTTGAAAAACCGGAAAGCAGTTTATAACATCAATCCGGCACTTGATTTTTCATTTTATCAACTTGATTCGATCCAGGATTATAGCGCGATGGCATCTCTCCCATTGATTGCCAATGAACAATTAGTCGGAGCTATTTCGCTCTATTCGTGCGAATTGGAAAACTATCAGGACGAGCATATGCGACTCCTTGAAACCGTTTCGCGGATGGCTTCGGATGCAATTTCCAAATCTCTTTACCACGCCGAAACGGAAACACACGCTTTAACTGATCCGATGACTAATTTGCCGAACGCGAGAAATCTTCAAATTCATTTTGAAAATGAAGCCTCCCGCGCCAAACGTAATTCGAGCGAGTTCCACCTGATTATGCTTGACCTTGACGGTTTCAAGGCGGTTAATGACACTTTCGGACATAAAATGGGTGATATGCTGCTCAAAGAAATTGCTAAAGTAATGCGCGGACAATTGCGCGAATACGATTTTCTGGCTCGTTATGCCGGAGATGAATTTGTGGCAATTATTCCCGACACTTCAAACGAAGGAGTTCAAGAACTTTGTCAACGGATGGAAAAAGCAATTCTTGGCTTTAAATTACCAGTTGGTGATGGCAGATTTGCCCGGGTCGGAGCAAGTATCGGCGCGGCTTGTTATCCGCGCCATGGTGAATCGATCGACCAGGTTATTATTGCGGCTGATCAAAAAATGTATTCCGTTAAAGCCGCTCATAAACAAAAACTGGCGGCTAAAAAAGCAACGCCACCGCCAACACCAGCGAAACCGATACCTGTTACCGAATTACCAAGACTTGAAGCTGAAATTATTGATGATGCGTTTATTGTTGAATTAGACGAAAGTCATATCATCTCAAATGCAATTAACTAACTAAGAAAATTGCCATATAGGGCACAGAAGACTCATAAATAGATATCAAAAATATTTTGTGTTTTTTGTGCTTTTTTGTGGTTATCTTTTACTTAATTTTCTGAATTTCAGTTGCCAGTTCCAAATAATCAACCAATTTCAAAAAATCCATCCGAGGATAGGAATAGCCGCCAACCGAACGAAAGGCTAATTGCGGACGGGTGTTTTCAAACAGATGATAACCCCAATAGAGTAATTGCTTGCTAAAACGAATAGCGACCTCATCAGGATCAATATAATGACATTTCGGGTCAAGTTCTTTTAATTGCTTAAACTGGCTTTTCAACGCTTGATTTAATAAATTATTCCGATTCGGCTCATCCGATTGAAAACTATTGATAAGTGTAAATAACTGCGCCTTCTCATTAACCCGGCGAATTTGATAAAAAGTGCGTTTGATCACATCAGCATTCTTATTAATTCCAAGCGGATTGAGCGTGGTTGGAATCAAGCAATAATCAAACTGTCGAATAAAATCAGTCGGGTTTGAATCAAATTCGGGATTGCAGTCACAAATAACGATTTTAGTATCTTTATAAGCTGTCTCATCCCATTCTTCGTGGCTCAAAACCGAAATTACGGACCCGATTTTCCCCTTAGTATTTGGTAAATAAACTCCTTCGCCAAGCAGTTTACGTAAATTTTGCTGACGGTCAAGGTCTAGCAAAGCCACATCGTAACCGTTGAGTGCAAATGCGCCCGCGAGATGTGCCGAAATCGTTGTTTTTCCCACTCCGCCTTTACAGGTAAAAACCCCAAAATACGTAACTTTTTCCCGTTCAATGGTTGAATCGAATTCTTCGGCGTTCCAAATCAAACGCCCTTCCCGCAAAAGTGCGAGACGCAAACTCGGAACTTTTTCCTCCCGCAGATATGAATAAACCGACGGAGTAAATCCACTGGTTGAAATAAATAACCCGTTAGTAAAATGCTGTGAATCGTCGTGAGCAAGGAAATCAATAAATTTTTCGATTTGTCCTAGATGGACTTTGGCACGGTGATTACGAACCTGAACAGCAATCCTTTCGCCCGGTTTATAAAGTTCAAGATCGTAGTTTTTTTGAGTTTGAGAGGCAAGCTGAGCAGAAAAACCCTCACGGCGCAAAAGGAATAGAGCCATCCTTTCAATTTCCGAGGGTTTTTCAAGAATGGTATTTCTGCGTCGATCGGTATCAGTCAGAACGTCGAGCATTTCTGCCCAACTCATTCTGGATTTTTGGATAATTTCTTTCACTTACTCTCCGAAAGCTGCTAAAACTTCCTGAGCGTGTTCGGAGACATTTACTTTCTTAAAAATTTTGACGATTTTTCCGCCTTCATCTATTAAAAATGTAGTCCGATTGACGCCCATATATTTTCTGCCATACAAACTCTTTTCACCATAAACGCCGTAATCCTCTACAATTTTCTTATCCGTATCAGCCAGCAAAGTAAAAGGTAAATTGTATTTGGTCACAAACTTTTGATGCGATTTTTCGCTGTCAGTTGAAACTCCAAAAACTTTTATTCCTTTTTCGGCATAAACATCGTCGGCATCACGAAAAGAACATGCTTCTTTTGTGCATCCGGGAGTATCGTCTTTTGGATAAAAATACAAAACTACCTTTGTTCCGCGAAAGTCAGAAAGTTTGATTTGATTACCGTTTTGGTCATTAGCGACAAATTCAGGGGCTAAATCGCCTTCTTTTAATAAATTCATAAAAGCACCTAATTGGTTTATTTAACTATACTTATAGTTTCGCTTATTTGTTGCAAGGATGCAACTTTAAAAACATTTTTTAACTCAAGTAATTAATTGTGGCTTTGTAAATTTGATGTGAAATATGATGAGCAAAAAACTCTAAAAGTAAGAGTGAGTAAAAAATCGTATTTTTAGAAATTTCAATTAGGTAGTAAGTTTTTCGCCCAGTTCTTTATTATCATCTTCAAGCAATTCTGCCACAAGTCCTTTGCTGCCGCGATGTTCACGAATATGTTTGAGTAAAACGGCGCCTAAAGCCACTACCGGAATTGAAAGAAAAACGCCGGTAATTCCACCGATTTGCTCACCAGCCAAAACTGATAAAACGATCGCCAACGGATGCAGATGAATTCCTTCGCGGACGATGCGTGGATAAAAAACATAATCCTGCAACATTCGCAGCACAATCAAGAAAATTGCGACATTGAGTGCTTTCCAAGGTGAGTCAAAGGCGGCGACAGTAATCGCAGTTAGGGCAACTACAAAAGGTCCGATCAACGGAATAAATTCCAAGACTCCCGCCAAGATTCCAAGCAAAAGCGCATAATTCAATCCGAATAAGGAAAAACCGAGAGTGCAAATTGTTCCAATCAAAAAACACGAAATCATTTGCGCCCGGGTGTAGGCGGCTAAAGTTGAGTTAACATCTTGGAGAAAAGATTCAGCACGCATCCGCCAATGCCCGACCGGAAAAAGCCGTAAAACCGTCAATCGAAAGAGATTAACATCTTTGAGAAAGAAAAAAGAGAGAATCGGAACCAAGATAAACCAAGGCGAAATCGAAAGAATACTGATTGCCAAACCACCAACAATTCCCGTAATTTTTTCAGTATATTCGGGAATTTTTTCGTTGACCCGTTTATTTAAATCGGCTTTTACTTCGTCGGAAAGTTGGACGTTTGCAAATCTTTCATTTAGTTTTTCCAATTGAACTTTGGCTTGCTCGGAATAATTCGGTAAATTTCCTGCAAAGTCTTTTGCCTGTTCAACTAAACGTGGCGCAAGGTAAGCAATTGCTAAACCGACTGCGGTAAATACAATTAAATAAGCCACCACAATCGCTAAACTGCGCGGCATAAATCTTTCGAGATTTCTAGCCTTAAAAGGAGCCCGAATTAAACTGACCAGTGGATTAAGCAAATAGGCGAAAAAGATTGAAAGAATAACGAGAAAAAAAAGACTTGCCAATGAAGTGATAATACTTCCAACCGTTCCCCAGACAGATAAAATCAGCAAAACAATAACCGTTGTGCGGATAATTGATGTCACGGACGGGCTCGAAGGGTCAAGAAAAACTCTTCGTGCAGTTTGTTTCAGTTCTCGAATTTTTTGGTCAGCCATATTGCTTAACGATTCACGTTCGTATTTTGGTCTTTTTTCAGTTCTTCTTTGGGTGAATAATCTTCGATTTTAAACCGTTTTTTCAAGGCGTCAAGATTTTCCAGCGGAAAAAGGTAATTTGTGCCGATAATGAGGGCTTTTTCATCAGAGGTTAATTGTTTTTGATTGGTATCCGGTGGAAGATTCTCCCGCAAATATTTTTTGTCTTCGCTGGTAAAGGCCTCGCCATCTTTGCGCCGTAAAGCGTAAACAAAATCAAAGCCGCCGGTTTGAACCGATTTCAGACGCTCGGCAAAATCATCTACCGGAATTTCGGGTGTTTCGTCAACAATCGGTGTTGCAGTCGGCTGACGATCTTCTAAAATTCGCTGCGAAGGCTGGCATCCAAGCACAATCAGCAGAAAAATTAAAAGCGAGATAAGATGTTGAGTTTTCATATATTAAAAAAATTCAAAATCCCAAGCCAAATTCCGTTACGGCTCAACTTCTTCTTCGACGTTTGGCTCTTTATTGGCTTCTTTATTCGCCTTTTTCTCTTCTTTTTTCATTTCCTCGTCCAACTGTTTCTTTTCATCATCGGTCAATTGGGATTCGGCATCATCGTCTTTTGACTCGGTTGGAGCCTCACCTTTTTGGTCACGAATTTTCAAAATAATGGCTTCATCATCTTCAAAAACCTTGTCCGTCCAACCACTTTCGAGGAGTTTAGCAACCATATCCGTATTTTCTTTTGCATCGGTAAAAATATATTTTGCACCGAATTTATCACGGATTTCAGGCGCGGGATCGTCAACTTTACCGCCTGTAATCTCAGTCAAACGCTTGTAGAGATCAGGATTTTTTGAATAGAGATAATTCGGGTCAAGTCCGTAAACGAACGAAAACTTTGGTCCATAATAGAACATTTTCGGAAAATCATCCCAGTTGCAATTAAAGATCCGTTCGCCTGCGGGAGCATTGTCGTTGAGCCAGGTCATTGCAGCCTGATATTTAGTGTTCGGTTCATTGCTCCGAATACTGGTAATCATTCCTTCTTGTTTAATACCTCCCCATTCAATCCCGCGAAAATTGTAAATCAGCAACAGACAGAAGAAAACGCCCATTGTCCAACCGACCGCTTGTTTGAAAAACTCAACATATTGCTGTTTTTCCGTCTTTTTATTCGCGTCAAGATAAGGTTCGATCTCACGTTTAAAATCTTCGGGAAGCTCCAAAGTATTCGGGATTTGAAAGGCTTGCCAAACAAATCCGGCAAAGAGAATTGCAAAAGGCGGAAAGTATTCGGCAAAGCGTTTTGAGCGAAACTGAGAAACCAGCAAAACCGTCACGAACATTAAGAAAAACGTCGCTTTTTCGGGTAATTTGTTATTTTTGGGCATAAACAAAACATACGCAAAAAGCATTGCTATCATCGCTACCGGAAAATGCGTCAACAATTCTACGCCCGAATACGGATACCATTCACCGCCAACCGGAACTGCAAAGTCGTCAATTTTGAATTTTGTCCAAAAATGTTCAAAGAAAAGTCCTAAGTTCTGCGGAAAATACGGATTGATGAGATTGCCCAAAATCATTCCGCCGCCCGTGTAAGCAAGCGGCTGCCATTCAAATTTTCGCTCATTCCAGGCAATGATCATTACCCAAAAGATTGCTGCAATAAACAAAAGCGGAAAAAGGCTGTAAGTCCAAACAAAGACAAACATTAACGGCAAGAGCCAAATATATTTGCGCTCAAAAAGCAGATAAATTCCGGCAACGCTGTAAATGATGGTCAGCGGCGGAGCTTTTGCCATACTCATCCGATAAAAAAACGGATTCGCGCAAGTTAAAATCGCACCAAGCCACAGTAACAAATGACCTTGGACCCGATAGTAAAATAAAAGCCAATAAACCGAGAAAATAGCAAGACTTGAATAAAAAACAGCCGCAACTTTTGCCGCCATCACAGGTTCAAAAAACCATAAGAACGGAATTTGCAATAAATGGAAAAGGAAATGATGGTCGGCGTAAGTATCAGGACCTAAAACAGTTAGCGGGAGCCAATTAAAGGTCGGCAACCAATGTCCGTGTTTGAAATTATCCCACAGCAACGCACTCCAACGAATGTGATAATAGCCGTCCCAATCTCCGCAGCAAACGGCATCGGTCGAAAATTGCAGCATTGTTACCAACATTACAATGGCAAAAAAACCGAAAATCAAATAAACCCAACGCACTGCGTCTTCTGTTCCAAACCACTCTTTCCAAGTCTGTTTGGGGGGGTCCTGCACTACTTCTGAAGTCTCCGTTGAAACTTCTTCTACCTTTTCCTCTAAAATTTCGTCCATTATTAAACCTTAAAAAACAACTTCAAATTCAAAAAAATACCACGAAATTGCGAAAAACGCATTTGCCAATCGCAAATCGCAGATTTAAAGTGAAAAAGGTTAAAGGTGAAAAAGTGAAAAAGTTTGGCTGTTTTAATTCCTAACTTTTTACTTTTACCTTTTTACTTTTTACTTGTTTCGTATGTATCCACAAGGCTTTTTGAGTGTTACTTTGAGAAATCGTAAGCTATGCTAACGCAGTATTTACTTAATAAATGAGGGTAAAATATTGGCAATATGTATCTAAAAATGTAGCTACTTTTCGAGAAAATAATTATTTTCAGCCAATTTTAATTTTATTTTCAAGGTTTTTCATTGCTTCTTTTTTATGATTTTCGCTCGGGTGCGCGTATCTCATCACCATTTGCAAATTTGTATGTCCAAGTAATGAAGCCAAAATTACTAAATCCATTCCATTCTCAACCGCTCTGGTCGCAAATGTATGACGGCAATCGTAAAGACGAAAATTAAAAACTAGATTTTCAATAACTTTTGAATGAGTTGCCGAAAGTGTTTCCAGCGGTTGGTTGCCGTCAATATCATTATGAGGGAAAAGATATTGCCCTTCAAGTTGATTCATTCTTGATTCTAAAACCTGTCTTGCTCTTGCAGTTAAATATAATGTTCGTCTGGCTGATTTGGTTTTTCCTTTCTCAATTTTCAGAGTGTTGCTTTCAAGTGAAATATCATTTCGTTTGAGTTGATAAACTTCCTTGCATCGCATTCCAAGTTCAAGCATTAATGAGGCAACGGCTTGGAGTTGCGGCGGACACGCGAACAAATAAAGCCTTTCTTCTTCTTTAGTCAAAACGTGAAAATGTAGGTCGTTTTTTGGTAGCAGTTTAACGGCTTTGGTCGGATTACTGAAAATTATTTCTTGCTCGAATAATCGGTTAAAAATACTTTTCAGACATTTCAATTCGTGATTAACCGTTTCACGGGTAACTACTTTTTTAGTCTTTCGGCTCGTTTCTTTGCTCCGGCTGAATACATATTTTTCAACATCTGAAATTGTGAGTTTATCAACGGGCATTTGTCCAAAAAACTTAATCAAATGTTTGCAGGCGAACTCGTAGCGTTTATGAGTCACAGTCCGGGTGGCATTTCCAACCTTTGACCATTCGAGAAAATCATTAACCGCATTTTCAAAGGTCGGTATGTCAATTTTCTTTTTCGGCTTAATGCCAATTTTGCCAAGCGCAAGCTGTGTTCGGAATGCAGACTCAATCGTTTGGGCATCCTTTTTGTTTTTAACCTTTGTAGATTGCTGTATAAGTTCACCATCAAAAGTGAATTTCATCCAGTAGTATTTTGAATTTGGACGTTTATAAATTGCCATTATTTTTTTCTCCTTTTTTGGTAGCAAGTTTCTTCTTATAAAAGCGATTCTCTCGCCGCCTTTTATTTATTTCATCTCGATTAGCTTGTCGGTATTGACGTTGCCTCCAGGTGAATAGGCAGGGTGTTGAGCAAGTTGCTGATTCGGATCTTTTTGCCCAAAAAATATTTTTACAAATTTCACAACATCTTATCCTTGATAGCGGGATGTTATGTAAAATCTCAAAAAAGGGATCGGAAACTAGGGTCGGTTCATCATTATCCATACGGACCTCAATCAATACACCCCCATTAAGAGGAATCGAAGGTTTAAAAATAAAGGGATTTTTTGATTGCTGAACGATTCTTTTAGAAGCCTCAATAAGTTGAAACAGCAAATATTTTTCTCTATAAATATCCGATAACCTGAAAAATTTCTGAATTGTTAATAGTTCAGAAATATTAGATAACATCGAAGGTCGTTCTTCCCAGAACCTGAAAACTCCATATTTATCAATTTCATTTCCAGCACTTTCTATAAAATTCTGTGCTTTTAAGGTGGTTTCTGATTTCATTCGAGATTTGGGATTTATGACGAGATCCAAAATCATACGGCATTCCGCCATTTTAATTTCTAAACTTTTCGAGTCCTTTTCAGGAAGTAGATTCATAATCTTAATCCGCTTGACTAAGGAATCAGGACATTTAGAAATTCCTCTTTTTGAAACTACATTATTTTTGGATTTATTTTTTGGCATTCAGCAAAACTATTTTTAAGTGGCGTTATATTTATTGTATTTTTTTAACAGAAAAAGAAAGACCATGTTTAACTACAGATTCTCAGCAAATCTATTGTATAGCGCATTCTAAGCCGCTATAATACGACTTGTTTGATAATGACACGAGGTGCAGCAAAATGCAATTAAATATAACGCACCAGATGACAACAAATATTAATAACTAACAATAACAACTATGAAAAATCCAAAGCAAAACAATTTCAGCAGCAAATTAGCTGTATCAGTAGCTGAGGCATCTACACTTAGTAGCTTTTCCAAGTCTTATCTTCGAAATGAAATTCGAGCAGGCAACTTAAAGGCAAGAAAAAAAGGCTCCAGGGTAATTATTTTAGTAAGTGATTTAGAAAATTGGCTAAAAACATAGAGGCATGAGTTGCTGATTTATTACTAATTTAGCAACTTGATGGGCTATTTCGAATGGTAGCGGATTACTACCACAAAACAAAAATAAATGGGGGTTAAAAATATGAATAAATCTAGTCCTAAAAATAGAAATGGGTTTGCGCTGGCACGCAAACCCGAAACTGAAAAACTTAACAAGCGAAACGGCTTTACAATTGGTTTTTCTGCTTTTAATTATAACCATCAAGTAATCAACTTTCAATACAAAAGATTTTCATCAGATTATAACATTGGTAATTCTGACGGTCTTTGTGTTGATTGTTTACAAAAGGCTGAGTTTATAATTCGGGAACGTCCCTACCTTGCGGATCGGGTGCAATGTGGAGGCTTACAATGAATCAAACTTCCTTTCAATCTGTAGGGGCGAATTCGTCCCTACAATTTTCACCATCATTCAAAACGCCAAAATTCGTTGAATTAACTCAAGCCGAAAAATTAAAACTAGATTCAATTTTCAAATGTTTAATTTCTGAATTAAGGGGTCAAAGATTTGAGAAAAATGGAGAATTTAGCGATTTGGTTTTTGAATTACCAAAGTTTGAAAACTCCATGAATTTCGGTTCACTTGATACTGATGAATTGTTCAAACTGGGAGTTTGTCCAATTCCTAATTTTATTCTTAATGCCTTAGTGTGTGAGAAATTAGTCAAACTTTTTGGTGATCTTTCCATTTGCGGCTGCTTTCGCAAAGATACTTCTGATTTAGGAGAATTTTGGCGGATTGATATTGACGAAAAACTTAGTCGCCAAGGGGTATTCCTTCCGGTTCGTAGTCGCGACGGATACATTTATGGTTTAAAAGTCTTTCGTTATCCTGGCGATCAAAGACCGTTTCTACTCAAAGCACGGAGGGCACAATGATGAACGAAGCAATAAGAAATGAACTAAATAAACTCGATAAACAAGCACAATTGAGAGCAGGGGCGGCGGCTCTCAATGCTACTAGAGGTTTATCCAACAGTTTAAGTAAACCTATTCCAATCGAAACTGGAAATTTTTCCCGAGAACAAAAGCCTTTACCATTGCTTGAAAATCATTTTCAGACACCGCAGCTTAATGGAAACCTTTTACCTGACTCATGGTGTGAATGGCTCTCTGATGTGGCAGAACGTCTACAATGTCCACTTGATTATCCAGCAGTTTCGGCGTTAGTTGGTGCAGCTTCACTAATTGGTAATCGAGTCCGGATTCGTCCAAAAAAACACGATCCCTGGCTTACTGTCCCTAACCTATGGGGCGCAATTGTCGGCATTCCCGGGGTAATGAAAACCCCCGCCGTTAATGAAGGGCTAATTTTCTTTCGGGAAATTGCTGAAAAGCAAAGATTATTGTTTGAGGAAAATCAACGAATCGCCGAATTTGAAAAAGACTTTAACGAGGCCAAAAAAGCCACCTTGAAAAAGGAAATGGCAAAGGCGAAAGCAGGTGAAAAAGAGAAATTCAAACAGCAATTTCTTGATTTACAAACGGATAATCCAAAAGAAAAACGCCTCTGGACTACTGACGTGACAGTTGAAAAACTTGGTGAACTTCTCAACGAAAACCCTGAAGGTTTGCTTATTTTGCGCGATGAAATAACAGGATGGTTTCGGACGCTGGAACGTGCCGGACACGAACAAGACCGGGCATTTTATCTTGAGGCGTGGAATGGAGAAGGCTCATTCACTTTTGACCGTATCGGACGCGGGAAGACTCACGTCAAAAATCTAACCGTTTCAATTTTAGGAACAATTCAACCTGCAATGATCGAGCCTTATTTGCGTGGTTCGTTGGAAGGGTATGGAGATGACGGACTAATCCAACGGTTTCAACTACTTGTTTATCCAGAAACGCCCAAGAACTATCGCTATATTGATCGTCTGCCGAAAGGGCGTGACAAAGCAAAAGATGCCTTTAATAAGCTGTTTACTTTTAAACCTGTTGATGTTGGAGCGAAATTTCTAACAACAGAAACAGGCGGACACGCTTTTTTACAATTTGATGAAGAGGCGCAGGAATTCTTTCAGGAATGGCTGACTGAACTTGAAACTGATTTGCGTTCCGGGACTTTTGAAACTTCAGCTTTAGAATCTCATTTATCAAAATATCGCAGTTTGATGCCAAGTTTGGCTTTAATTTTCCACTTACTTGACCGTGTCACAGATGCAAACGGCAATGATTTCATTGCTTTAAAATATGCCGAATTAGCAGCCGCATGGTGTAGTTATTTACAAAAACACGCTGAAAAGCTTTATGGAATGGTCAATTTATCAGAATTCGACTACGCCAAAGAAATTTTAGCCAAAATCAAAACTAACCAATTAGTGAACAATTTTACCGCAAGGGATATTTACGGCAAACATTGGAAAAAATTATCAAAGCCTGAAAACGTTAAACGGGGGTTGGAGATTTTAATTGAATACGGATATCTGTCCACAGCTCAAATCAATGACGGTCATAGACCAAGCATAATTCACATAATCAATGAGGTGACACAATGAAAGATTATTATGCGGAATTTATTGAAAAAAAATCCGTAAATATAACAGAAACCAAAGTATCAAAAGTATCAAAAGGTCATTTTGAGAGTAAAAAGGAGACTTTTGATACTTTTGATACTGAGCGTTCTAGAATAAATCAGAAAAAATCTTTCCTTGAGTCCCTGCTTTTGTCTAATTCGATTTTGTGCGAACAGTTTAACTTCGAGGTTGAGGAACGAACCGCAATTATGATTTTTGACGATGGGTTACCTGAATCCGAAGCAATCAATCTTGCCCATCAAACAACTTTTCAAGTTTGGCTTGAGTTATTTGCTGGGTCAATTTGATGCAGAAAAAGCTATGAGTTTAGAAATTTTACTTTGGCTTGTAAAAAAGGAGCATTGCCGTTCCGTAAATCAATAACAGAAGACCTAGACCAAGGAGCCAAATGTTGACTTGGTTTCCGGTGAAATAATTAACTAAACATCCGGCAATCATTAATGCGCCTGAAGTGAAAACCATCCATAAACTATATCGTGGAAACATACAATTATTGGATGCGAATGGAACCAGAAAAAAACGAAGAAATTTATTTGGAGAAATAAATGAGCAAAAAAAGTGAGGCACTAAAAATCTATTTGGAATATAAAAATGATCCCAAAAACATATTAACCGAATGTTTAGAAAGTCTGACCGATCCGAAAGAAAAATACCCTTTTACCGGAAAGGAGTTTAAAGAGGATTTAATTGCAAACATCCACCAAATTTCAGAAGGAATAGGATGGGGAAAGGTTGAAAAATTCACTCCTCAATACAAAACATATTTCGCCCATAAAAGATGTTCGGTTGATTTATTAATTTTGCATACCGATAAAACCGGAACAGTCATCGAGTGCCATACCGATAAGCATTTGCCTGAAGCTATCGGACGACTCCTGACATTTGGTTTGGCAGTTGAAGAAAAGTTCAGGGTTGCCATGCGTTTAGTGCTTTGCGCTCCAGATATTCCAATTTCCATTTACAAAATGATTAAGCATTTTAATTTGCCGATTAGAATTTTGCAGATTAACAAAGATGTTTGCACATACTTAGGTTAGAGGAGTTATGCCCAATAAAACACGAGGTCAAAAAGACTATTCAAAAGAAAAATCAAATGTCACAATGACACATTTGCGACCCCCAAAAAAGAGCGGTGGAAATAATGCCAAATCTTCATTAACTCGAGCTAAATTTCTTCGTGCCTATGAATTGAGTTATGGCAATGTTTCATATAGTTGTGAACAAGCTGGAATCGGGCGCAAAACCTTTTACCGCTGGATGAAATCAACAACCCGGGTTAATAAAAAATTCCAGAAGCGGTTGGAATTAATCAAACCGGTTGAACGTCAACTTGATTTTATTGAAGCAAAGTTAATGGAAAGAGTCGCTGCGGGTGATACAGCTGCAATTATCTTTGCCGCTAAAACTCTTGGTCGCAAACGGGGTTATGGTGAGAAGGTTTCTATTTCTGAATATGATCAAGTCATTAAGGCTGTTGAACGATTACAAAAAGTATTTCAAATTCAAACTGCAAAAAATCCTGAATGGAAATTTGATTTAAGGAAGTAT
>DAORIL010000013.1:0-25214 GCA_035438525.1 Pyrinomonadaceae bacterium | reverse complement strand
ACCGATTGCGAAAATATTTTTCTGGCTCTCAAAAATTGGCTGACCGATTGGCGGAGTGCGAGAGTGTTGGAAAGATTTGACGAGTTGCCGGATGAAATGCTCAACACAAAGGTTTGGAAGTTAACCCGAAATGCTCAAAAAACCTTTGGCTCAGTGGCTGCCACGGTGGAAGCCGTTTTGACCAAAGCCATTACGCTTGAAGAGGGGTTGCAGCGAATTGCCGATGCCTTTTCGGATTCTCAAGAAGAATTCTTTAACAGCACCAATGATTTAGTGATTTTAGAAGATTTTATCAATGGGCTCGGAAAGCGAAAGGGGGTTTGGGATTATTTGGCTGTTTGCGAAGCCACGGAAGACAAAGGTATTGAAACCGTTCGGCAGCAACTTTTGGATACAATCGAAGATGTTACTGATCACCCCAGCGAAACTCTTAATCGTGAACTTGAAACTTTGTGGGACTTGTTTTTTTCCAGATACTCGGAACATTTTGCGATCAAACACGATACGATTATGAAATCGCATCTTTTGCAGGAAAAATTTGACGAAGTAATGCGAAGTGATGAATGGTGGGAGTTTGAAAATTTATCCCACCTACCAATTTTTCATAATAATTATTGGCGTGATGCTCAAAAAATTTGTTGGCAATTTCGGGAATTAGATTGTGGATTTGATGTGCGCGAAATGCTCAAAGTTTATCCGTTTTGTGCCTGTTCATTCCGTTTATCCCAAATCCTCGAATGGGAAAAACTTCCCACAAAATTACTGGAAAATATTGAGAGAGGAAGAAGAAGTTATCGTCAAACCCTTGCCATTATTAAAGATATGCTAATCCCGCTGTTAGAAAATTTTGCCAAAAATGAATTGTCTGAGGAATTTAAAGTTGCGGCTTCCACTTTATTAGAAACTTTGGAAAATCAAACTCAATTAAAACTTTTGTCCAATACTGAACTTATTATTTTGGGAAAGGTAATCCAAACAATGCCTTCCTCGTCGTTAATGCAAGTAAAACTACCCCAGGATGTTGGTTACCAAAGTCGGGAGGAACTGCGTCAAAACCTCACAATTTGGGTTAATCAACTTCCAAGCGATCCATGCTTATTGAAAGTTTAAAAAAAAAGAGTAAGATAGAGATGTTTTTATAAAACACTACCCCTCCATCAACCTCTATGAGTTTTTTTAATGTTTCCATTATCGGTGTCGGTAAGGTTGGGGGGGCTTTAGCCATTGCTCTTTCAAAAAAAGGGTATAAAGTCCGTCAATTAGTTGCCAAAAAAGTAGAAAAGGCAAAAAGAATTGCCTCATTGATTGAGCCCTGTCCACAAGTATTAGGTGAGAACGAATTTGAAAAAATTGATTCAGATGTAATTATTATCGCAGTTCAGGATTCAGAAATAGCAAAAGTTTCTGAAAAATTGGCTGAAAGACTTGACCATTTGCCTTTTATATTTCATACCAGCGGGGCAATTTCTTCAAAAATTTTGTATAGATTAAGCGATGAAGGTTGTGATGTGGCTTCATTTCATCCATTGGTATCAATAAGTGATCCAATTTTGGGTGCAGAAAAATTTAAAGACGCTTATTTTTGTTTAGAAGGTGATCCCGAATCAGTTTCAATTGGAAAACAAATTGTTTCTGATCTCAAAGGGATAGCTTTTTCTATTTTGACAAAAAACAAAACGCTTTATCACGCTGCGGCGGTGACGGCTTGTGGACATTTGGTAGCTTTGATTTCAACTGCCATAGAAATGCTTTCAGATTGCGGGTTGGAGCGTCAAAAGGCTCAGGAAATATTACTACCTTTGATTAAAAGCACAGTTGCAAATTTAGGGGTTCAAACACCTTCACAGGCTTTAACAGGAACTTTTGCCCGAGCAGATGTCGAAACTATGCAAAACCACTTGAATGTTTTACGGGAAAAAGAATCCGAAGAGGTCAATAATATTTACATTCAGCTTGGTTTACGCTCGCTAGGTTTGGCTCAAGAGCAAGGTGCAGATCAAGAAAAATTAGAACAAATGAAGGAACTTTTAGAGCGTGAATTGTTCCAAAAATCATTTTTTAATACCCCTGTTTAGTAGTTAATTCATTTATTTCAAAATTCTTTTCAAGTTCTTCTTCACACGCCTACTTGCAAATGTTAGAATAATTTTACAAAACGATTGTTGGCTTTTGTAAAGTGAAACAAGGGGTATGGCGAAGAAAAAAGAAAATTTTCAGCAGGAAAAACAAATATTTTTAGAACATATTCAAAAAGCGGGGCTCCGTAAAACAGGGCAGCGGGATTTGATTCTGGAAGTGTTTTTGCGAACTGAAGAGCATCTTTCAAGTGAAGATTTATATTGGCTGGTGCAAAAGCAAGACCCAGCGGTTGGTCAGACGACGGTTTATCGCACACTTAAACTATTGACAGAAGCTGGTTTAGCGCGTGAGGTCAGGCTTGGTGACGGGAGAACTTATTACGAACACCATTACGACCATGAACATCACGACCATATGATTTGCACTGAATGCGGAAAAGTGATTGAGTTTTTTTCGCCTGAACTAGAGGCTATGCAGGATGCAATGGCGGAAAAATTTGAGTTTAAACCTACACATCATAGTTTACGTATTTTAGGACTTTGCAAAGAATGTCAACAAAAAGAAACCAATAGTTTGTCATCAGGGGCGCAACCACGGGTTCGTGTGATGGCAGGCTTAAGCAAAAAGTAAAGGTAATACGGAAGTTTTTTTATGACTGCAGAAGTAAAATTTGAACCTTCGGGACGAAACGGAATCGCACCCATTGGAAGTTATTTATTGGATGTTGCACTTAGATTCGGGGTCAAAATCGAGGACAGTTGCGGCAGAATCGGCATTTGTGACGAATGTGTAGTAAAGATTATCAAGGGAGCGGATTTACTTTCCGAGCCAACCAAAGCCGAAATGGAACATCTAAGCGCACAAAGACGTAATAACGGTGAACGCTTGTCTTGTCAGGCTAAAATCGAAAAAGAAGGAGAAATTTGTGTGATGATTACAGAAAAACAAAAACCAGTTGAAACTACCTTTGAAGCATTTGAAAAAGAATTTGAAAAACTTCCATTAGATGAAAAAATCCAACATTTACTTAAATTAGAATCAACTACTTTAGGTGAAACTCTGAACTTTATTTTGAATTTACCATATACTATCGGTGAAAAAATTCGTGATGGTGTAGCGGAATTTGGATTTAAAAAAGAAGAGGAAGAAAAAAAAGCAAAAAGACCAACTGAACATAAAGAGGAAGTAACGGAAGAAAAGGCTGAAACTAAAGCCGAAGAACCCAAGGTAAAAAAGACCACCACCGCACGAACGGCAAAACCTAAAACCGAAACAAAAAAGACGACTGTCCGCAAAAAACCGACTAAGACAGAGGATAAATCGGCGGAATAAACTTCAAACGTGAGCGAAAATAATAAACTTCAAAAGAAATTACCCGATTCCCTCAAGGAAAAGACCCAATATGTTTTAGCCTTTGGGGTTATAGCCACAATGCTGCTGGTAACGGGTTTTCCCTCGTTTGTCATCGCCTTTTTTGGCATTTTTGCATATTTTGTCTGGAAAACATTTCTCAGCCCATCCACTAATGGGGTGCGTGATGTTTTTGAATTTTATTTGACTGCTAATGAGATTTTGCGGGATGATGACCGCCGATGGTTCGGCTTTGAAATTCAAGAAGTTATTACCTCGGGTGAATTGATTTTGCAAAGAATGAGCGGGGCGCCCCCGCTCGTTTATTTTACCCTCGGAGCACTCTATCACCGAATTGGCAATTATAAAGCAGCGGTCAATCATCTGACTTACATTTTAGAAAATAGTGCTTCGGATGAGGCACAATATGTTTATGCTACCCCCGAATTGAAAGAATATGTTAAGGTTCTGCGGAAAATTGAGCGTGAACCTACCGAAGCACCTCAAACTTCTGCTGCCATTCGTGCTTTAGAACGAACAAGACGTAACCGTGGACAAGTAATTTTGGAGGAAAGCAAAAAAGCACTTGAAGTTTTAGAGCAAAAGAAACTGGCGACTAACCTTAAAAAAGAAATAGGAAATGGAGTTGAAAATGGTTTAATTGCCCATTTGGCGAATGAGCGTCAGGATTCTGCCCACGAACAAAATCATCATCACGAAACTGAAAAAACTGAGCCAAAATATAGTTTTTCCGGTTTTGCTACTATGGTAAATGAAAAAGTTGATGATTTAACGCAAAATAATAACCCCAAGCCCAAGAAAAAAGAACCAAAACCACCTCAGAATCGCAAAACTATCAGCGAAGTTCTGCATGATATTTACGATAAATAACATTTAGCATTGAACATTTAGCAATGAACATTTAGCATAAAGTTTTAAGTAATTGTTAAACGCTAAATACTCAATACTAAATGAAATTATGCTAACTGCCGAAATTATCGCTATCGGGTCGGAACTATTAACCCCAACAAAAACAGACACAAATAGCCTTTGGTTAACTGAAAAACTTAACGAAATCGGAATCGAGGTCAAACTCAAAACAATTGTCGGGGACGATAAATTGCGAATTGAGGAAACAATTCGTGATGCCGTCAAACGTTCTGATATTGTGCTTTCGACAGGTGGTTTGGGTCCAACAGAAGACGATATTACCCGAACTGTTTCGGCAACAGCCATTGGACGTGAACTCATTTATTTAGATGAATTAGAACAGGATTTGCGGGAAAGGTTCAAGCGGTGGGGGCGTGAAATGCCAGAAATCAACAAACGTCAGGCTTATATCATTGATGGAGCAAAAGTTTTGCCAAATCCAAACGGTTCAGCCGTTGGAATGTTAGTTGAATTTGAAAATAAAGTCTTTGGAATTTTACCGGGACCCCCACGCGAAAATCAGCCGATGTTCACCAATTTTATTTTGCCGATATTACGCGAAAAAGCCGGTGAAATTTATGTGAAACGGAGATTTTTACGGGTTTCAGGAATAGGCGAATCAGCGGTTGACGAGGCAATTTCTCCAATTTATAAATCATACCAAAATGTTGAAACATCAATTTTATTCAATCGAAGCGAGATCGAATTACACCTTTCTGCCCAAAGCAATTCGGAAACCGAAGCAGATAAAATTTTAGACGAATTAGCTGCTAAAATTGTTGAAAAATTGGGGGTTGCAGTTTTTGCCTTGAACGGCGAAACTATGGAAGAAGTTATCGGTAATTTATTGAAAATGCAGGGCAAAACTCTCTCAATTGCCGAGAGTTGCACCGGCGGTTTAGTAAGTGGGCGAATTACCGAAGTTTCAGGTTCTTCCGCATATTTTATCGAAGGGGCAATTTGCTATGCGAACGAAGCAAAAATTAGAAACCTTTCAGTTCCAAAAGATTTGATCGAAAAACACGGAGCAGTTTCAGCCGAAGTTGCAGAAGCGATGGCACGCGGAATGCGCCAAAAAGCCCAAACGGATTATGCGGTTTCAGTAACCGGAATTGCCGGACCGACTGGCGGCACTGAGGAAAAACCGGTTGGGACGGTTTTCGTCGGTTACGCAGACGAAAATCAAGTTAAATCTTTCAAAATATTGCTTCCGGGCGACCGTTATTTGATCCGTTGGCGCGCAAGTCAGGCGGTTTTGGATTATTTGCGCCGACAAATTCTCAAATCGATGTAGATTCTTCAAAAAAAATTGCAATTTAAATATTTTTCTCACGTTCAATCAATGATTTAGTTTTTAAAATTAATTCTGAGGGATATAAAACGTGATACAAGGAAATCTGTTAGGTTTTGCAATGTTTGTTTTCGCAGGAATTTTTGTGGCGATTGGTGCTTTTGTGCTTAAGCAGCCGGACTGGATCGTGATGATCACTTCCGGGATTGCTTTAACTTTAACTGACTTCATTTTCAGGATCTTACAAAAACAACAAGCCGGATGGCTGATGGCAAAAAATCTTGGCGGCTATCTTTTTTTCATTCCGGTTTGGATTTTTGGATTGGTAGTTGTAGTAATCAATTTTATTTCCCACTTTACAAAAAAATGATGATAAAAAAAATTAAAAATTCAATTTTCATTTTGTTTTTTGCGGGAAATTCTATTTTTGCTCAACTTCCGGGAAATCCGGAAAATTGGTGCCGAAATGGCGCTTTTCCCCAAGATTCAAAAAGTTATTCAGTCGGATATATCAAAGCAAAAAAGGGC
Organism: Pyrinomonadaceae bacterium; assembly: GCA_035438525.1. Classification (GTDB taxonomy): domain Bacteria; phylum Acidobacteriota; class Blastocatellia; order Pyrinomonadales; family Pyrinomonadaceae; genus JAIBCC01. The sequence continues at coordinate 19,036 of DAORIL010000013.1, read as the reverse complement.
GAAAGAGTTTATTTTTACAGCGATGAACAGGATTGTCCAACAGGTAAAAATTGTCGCCGAAAAAGCTTTTTAATAAATAAAGATGAGGTTGTATTTTCAAGGGCTTATGGAGATTATATTTGTGCTTGGTATCAACCTAAAAAAGGGTCTGAAGTTGTAGGTTGGCTGCCAAAAAACAAACTTGAAACCCCTGTTTTTTTATCAGAAAAATATGAGCCCTGGATTGGTGATTGGAAGTTTTATGATAATTCATTAACCATTAAACGAGTTGGAAAAACTGATGAATTTGAAGTTAAAGGCAACGCTTTTTGGAAAGGTTTTGGTGACAATATCCATATTGGAGAAATTGAATCGAAGGGTAAACTCAGCGATTCAATCATTAGGCTTACGGAAGGCGATTGCGAAATAAAACTAAAATTGGCAATTTATTATCTGATTGTCTCAGATAACCTGAAATGTGGCGGGGCAAATGTAACTTTTTCAGGTGTATATCTAAAAAAATAGTTGAAAAATGTATAACATTTTTGGCTAAATATAAATTGGAGGTTTTTTTTGAAAAAATTATGGGAACACTTCAACAAAATTTAGCCATAGGGCGTGAAGCTTTAACTTATACTATAAACCATTTATCCTTTGGACGCGGAAATAGTTGGTCTGACAATATAAATCTTCTGCATCCGGCATTGCCTTTTATGTGCGTGATGGCAATGAGAACAACGTCAAGCGCAAATTCAATTGCCCAAATCGCAACAGAAGCAGAGGAAAATCATTGTGGAAATTGCGGTGAACACGCTTCGGTGGCAATGATGTATTTGCATCGCCAAGGGATTCGTCCATTAGATTTTATGACTTTGACCAACGGCGATCACGATTTTGTAATTATTGATCGGGCAAATAATTCAAATGGCGGACAGCCTTCAACTTGGGGAACTACGGCTGTGGTTTGCGATACCTGGAGTAGAGTTGTCTATCCGGCAACTGAATTGGTAAACAGGATGAGAGAAATGTGTAGGGGGCAAAACCCAATTCCACGTTCTGTTTATCGGGACGTGCAAGGCTAGAGAAAAAATAAAAAAAACATAGATTCTGAAATCGAATTTAACCATTCAAAATATTTCGATATACCTCAGTATCAACATTTCCGCCACTAACAATTAAACAAACCCTTTTACCTGAAAATGATTCGGGCTGTTCCAGAAGTGCGCCTAAACTTAAAGCTCCGGTTGGCTCGCATTTCAAATTTGCCAAGCCGAAATAATGACGCATTGCCTCGGCAATTTTTTCGTCTGAAACCTCGACAATTCCGGCTAATCCATCCTTTAAGATCGCCCAATTTTGCTTGCCTAAACAAAGTGTTCGGGCACCATCGGCAATGGTCATCGGTTCTGTTTCATTAGAAACCAATTCGCCTGCCTGAAAAGACCTTGAGGCATCATTTCCCAAAAGCGGTTCTGCCCCGAAAACTTGAATCAAACTACCGATTTCGCACAACCCTTTGACTATACCAGAACTCAATCCACCACCACCGACCGGAACAACCACAGCATCAAACTCTTTATAATTAGCAACCTCTTTGCCCAAAGTAGCATTGCCGTCAATCACAAACGAATCATCATAAGCGCTTGCCCGATAAGCATCTGGCATAGTGTCGAGAATTTGCTGCACCCTAACTTCTCTACCAACCTGTTTTGTATCAACCAAATCAACAGTCGCCCCATAACTTTTAACGGCTTCAATTTTTACTTTTGCAGAGGTTTCCGGCATTACCACTACACATTTTTTGCCTAAAATCTGGCAGGCGCAGGCGAGAGCTTGCCCAAAATTGCCCGATGATGCTGTCACAATCTCTGTATTTGGAACATTTAACGCCAGATTATAAGCCGCGCGAAATTTGAAACTGCCCGTCATTTGAAAAGTTTCAGTGGCAATCGTGACATCAAGATTCAAGTGCCTTTTTAGTTTATCGGATTCAATAAAAGTAGTTGGACGAATGGCTTCAAGCAAAGTTTTCATAGTAGAAATTTAACCGTTTTTTGTGAGATTTGGCAAAGGTCGAAAAAAATAAAAATTACTCCGTTACGTTTTATGTCGAAAAAACACACATAAGGGAAGCACGAAATTTGTGTTAAAAAAAATAAAACTTTAGGAGAAATGAAATGAAGAAAATAAATTTGATTTTAACGATTTTAGTAGTATTGATATTTTGTGGCTTAGTATGGGCGCAGTCGGCTCAACCAGCTCCCGATCCAGATTTGAAGGCAATAAATGAGGCAACCTTGACTGTCAAAGGAAAACTTTTTCCGAAAATTAAAATGTTAAATACCAAAAAGACTTCGGAGATCCAAAACTGTTGCAACATTGGCGAAACTAGAAATATAACGGCAATGGACATTTATGACCAAGCAGAGGGAGTTTATCCTCAAGGAAAAGTAACATTTGAAACTACACACGTTTATTCGCCGCCGCAAACTTGTTGGGTGATTTCCTCTTATAATTGGTCGGAAACATCCAATAGTCATGCGACAAGATCTTTGACGGCTATGCCGGGCAATTATACTTTTGTAACCTCTAATCAGTATCAAAAAACCTATGAAGATTTGAAAAATCTTGTTCTAAATATGAACATCTTAGGAAAATACAAGGTGAATTTAATTGCTAAGTTAGAGCTGTTTACAAAAAATTATTCCGACTATACTCAGTCAATAAGTGTTTCTAACCCTTCGATTGCTTTATATGTAAAGTTGGAAAGTAAAGGTTGGAAGAAAGGTCGCTCATGGCTTGAAGGAAAAGCCTATACTACCGAAACTTGTTGCCCACCCGAAATTAGAGATGCTGTGGCTCTCAAAACAACATTAACTAATTGGGTGAATGATACAGTAAATAAGCTTCCAAATAAGGGAAAAGGATTCCTTACCCCAACTGATAAAGTTACTGTCAATCCTTTGGAAGTAAAGGATGGGAAAATAAAACCGTAAAGTTTTTCAAAATTGGATTAATATCCTCATTTACGTCTTCTTTTATCAACCAAGTCTCCTCACCGACATGGTTTTTTCTTTTTACAAAAACATCTTGTCTAAACTCCCAAATTAGGCTACATTATCGTTGATTTACAAAATTATAATTCTCCAATTTTTATAAGTTGCCGAAAGACCAAGCAGCAAAAGAGATTACAGCGGAAAAGTTTGCAAAATTTCTGGCATGGCTCAGTCCGAATATAGACGAGTCCGGCGAGGAATACGAACGTCTGCGTTTTAGGCTAATTACCTTTTTTGCGGGGCGAAATTGCCGTTTTCCAGAGGAACTAACAGATGAAACTATCAATCGGGTTACTCTGAAAATTACCGATGAGGTGACTATCGTAAATAAATTTGCTTTTTGTTACGGAGTAGCAAAAAATGTTTTTCTTGAATCATTGCGAAAGGAAAAGGAATTTTTGAACCTGGATGATGTGCAAATCGCTGCCAAAGAAGAGATTGAGGATTTTGGAATTCAATGTTTAGAAAATTGTTTGAAAGAATTATCATCGGAGAATCGAACATTAATTTTGGATTATTACAGCGAAAATAAATCTGCAAAAATTAACTTGCGCGAGAGAATTTCCGAAAATTTGGAATTAAGCAAAACTGCTTTGCGAATGAGAATTTTGCGGATCAAACAAAGTTTAAAAGGTTGTTTACAAAAATGTTCAACCTAAAAATCGTTACATTTTGAGGATAAAAGTCACTTAATAAAAGGATGAGCAACTCTCTCAACAATTTAGGAACCATCCGTGATTATCTTTTGGGCAGAATTTCTGATGAAACCCTGCTCGAGGGAATTGAAGAGCTTTTGTTCACTGATGATGATTTTGCTGCCAGAACGGAAATAGTTGAAGACGAACTAATCAATGATTTTGTCTTTGGGAATTTGGATGCAAATGATTTAAAAGATTTTGAAAAAACACTCAAAAATAATTCAGCCAGAAGAACTAAAGTCCAAGTAACTCAACTACTTAAAGTAAGAGTGAAAAGCCAAACGGTTAAAGAAAACACTTCAATTTTTGATTCAATAACAGCCTTTTTTAAACAACCTTTTTATGTTGGGACTTTTGCAATTTTGTTGATTGTAATGTTAGGGGCAGGAATTTACTTTTTGCGAACGAATAATTCGGATGATTTTGCTCAGCTTGAAAAAATTTATGAAAAAGAACGTCCGTTTGAGCCTCGAATTTCGGGATTTGATTATGCACCTTTTGTTGTCACCAGAGGCGAAGACAAAACGACTGATGAACAAAAACGTAAGCTAAGATTGCTGGAAACTAAACTACTTGAGGCAATCGAGAATAATCCAACCGCAAAAAATCATCACGCATTGGGAGTTTTTTACCTGACTCAAGCCAAATATAATGATTCAATAAAGGAACTCGAAACCGCAGTTAAATTGGATGATAAAAATGCTAAATTCCATAATGATTTAGGATCCGCACTTTTTGAATTTGGAAAAAGCAAAAAAGAAAATTTTCTGGTCAATATAGGGCGGGCAAACGAGGAATTTTCCAAGGCTATTGAATTAAACTCAGAGCTATTAGAATCGTTATTTAATAAAGCCTTAACTTTACAGGAATTAAATGCGCCCCAACAGGCAAAAGCGGTTTGGGAACAATATTTACAAAAGGATTCCAATTCAAAATGGTCAGGGGAAGCCCGCAAAAATCTGGAAAGGATTGAACAATCACAAACTAGCCTCAATCGAAAAAAAGAAGATGTTTTAAATGATTTTCTAAATGCTTACCACAATCAGGATGAGAAAACTGTATGGAAAATCCATAATTCAACCAAAGGTTTTTTTACCGGAGTGTCCCTGATTGAACAACTTAGTCAAAGGCTTTTAATCGCAAAAAAAAATAAAGATGATCCCACTGCACAAGAAACAATTGAAGCATTAAATTACATCGGCAAAATCGAAAAAGAAAAACACGCCGATTTTTTTTTCGCCGATTTAGCCGATTATTATTCCAAAATAAACAATGGAAGAGTTGATAAACTACTGCGGGCAAAAGATTTATTAGCCGCAGGTCGTGATTTGCTTTATGCTACAAAATACAGCAAATCAATTGTTAAATTTGAAGAAAGTAAAAGAATTTTTGAACAAGCCGGAAATGATTTTGAAGCAAATATTTCTGAAATTTGGGTTACCCAAATGTTGCAGGATGTTGATAAATTCGATGAATCCGCAGAAAGACTAAAATCTTTGATTTCTAATGCAGAAAATAAAAAATACAAATTGATTTTAGCAATTGGTCTAGATTGGTTGGCAAATTTTGAATATCTCAAAAACAATTTTTCTAAATCATTAAATCTTGCCAAAAAGGCGCTCAAAATTGCCGAAGAAAGCGAAAATGAATATGAGGTCCGACAAACAGCTCAGGGAATTGCCTCAACTTTATTGGATTTAAGTGAACTTGATGAATCGCTCATTTTTTATGATAAAGCTATTGAAAAAAAAGACAATTACTTTTTGGGTCGTAGCCAATATTGGAGAAATCTTCAAACTGGAACCAAACTTATTAGAAAAAAAGGTTTGGTTTCAACCAGTATTGATTTTGCCAAAGAAGGTATTTCTATCACTCTTGAAAGCCCCAATAAACAAATGATGATCAATTCTTACCGGGAATTGACGGATGCTTACGCCCAAAAAAAAGATTTTGAACTTGGTTTGAAAACGTCACAGACTGCACTTGAAAATGTGGTTAGTTTTGAGGAAATAAAGGAAAAATACAAGTTACTGGGCGAGGTCTATATGTTTAGCGGGGAATTAAAAATTAAAATGCAAAATTGTGAAGGTGCAATTTCTGATTTTGATAAATCCCTCGAAAATTATTCCAAAATCCCAAACACAATTTATAATTTATATGATGCTCACAAAGGAAAACTTGCGTGTTTACAGAATTTACAGCGTCAAAATGATTTTGAAACAGAATTAGAAATCGTCTTAAAACTTGCAGAACAAAATCGGCAAAATATTAAAGAAGATAAATTGCGCCAATCATTTTTTGAGAGTCAGCAATTCGTTTATGATGCCGCCATTTCCAATTCGTTAAATAAAAATGAACCTGAAAAAGCTTTTGAATATGCTGAAATTTCAAAGGCACGTTCACTTTTAGAATTTGTCAGATCAAAAAAATCTATATCAGAGGTTGAAGGAGATTTTGGCAAAATTTCACATCCTTTAACTTTTAGCGAAATTCAAAAGAAGATCCCTGAAAATGTGCAAGTTGTTGAATACGCATTACTTAATAATAAATTAGCGATTTGGAAAATAACAAAAGACAATTACAAATTAGAAAATCAGGATATCGAAAAAGTCAGTTTTGAAAAAAAAATAAGTGATTATCGGCAGGCAATTACTGAAAAACAAGAACCAGAATCAATCAAAAGTTTAGCCAAGGAACTTTATCAAATTTTATTGCCGAAGGATTTGGAAAAAGAAAAAATTATTTGTTTGATTCCGGATAAATCATTGCACCAAATTCCTTTTGCCTCGCTTATTTCACCCGAAGGAAAATATTTGATTGAAGATTTTGCCCTCCTTTACAGTCCAAGTAGTTCTGTTTTCGTTACCGCTTCAGAAAATGCAAGTATAAAGTCAACTAATTCAGAAAGCTTGTTGGCAGTTGGCAACCCTCAATTTGACCAAACTGAGAATTTGAACTTAAAGGATCTACCGGATGCGGAAACGGAAGCCATTGAAATTTCTAAACTTTACGAAAAATCAGACAAATTATTGGGTGAAAAAGCCACGAAAAATGACTTTTTGAAAGGTTTGGAGTCAGCCGAAATTATACATTTTGCGGGACATTTCATTTCCAACACTGAAGCACCGGGTAATTCAAAATTTGTTTTTGCCGATGAATATTTATTGTCCTTTGAATTGTCAGATAAAAAGTTGGCAAATTCAAAACTGGCAGTGCTTTCCGCCTGTCAGACAGGGCTTGAAAAATTTAATAAAAGTGAAGGTGCAATTGGGGTTGCCCGCACCTTTTTGGCAATGGGAACCCCTCTGGTGGTTGCCAGCGGTTGGAAAGTCGAGTCGGTTGCCGCCAAAAACTTAATGATTTCATTTCATCAAAAACGGCGTTTGGATAAACTTTCCAGCATTGAAGCTTTACGTCAGGCTCAATTGGAAATGTTAAAAACTAATGAGTTTAGTTCACCAAATTACTGGTCTGCTTTTTCATTGACCGGAGGATTAACAAATTACTAAAAAAAACGGTTACATTTTGAAATAAAACGCCACATTAGTTTAGAAACTATGAGATGTTGCCCCAAATGTAAAACTTTTTATGATGATCTACTTTTAAGATTTTGTTTAAAAGATGGAGTTCCTTTACTTGAAATTGACCAATCAAACCAACTTTGGACCACTGGAAAATCCTTTATTAATGAAAAAAATCGGCTAATTCGTCGTGAAACCCGCCAACAACAACTCAAAAAAATTCTCCAAATTTTAATAACCATTTGTTTAGTAATTATGATAATTTGTGTAATTACCTTGTGGGGCTGGCTTTATCAAAATAACCCGGAGGATGAAACAACCCAAAATCCGACCCCGACAGCAACCGTCACTCAGGAAATTCCAAAAGAAGTTGTCGCGGAATTACGAACCCCAACGCCAACACCAACTCCAACACAAAAAACTTTGCCTACTTTAACGCCCACTCCCTCAATTTCTCCTACGATTACGAAAATAAGTCCAACCCCATGTAATAAAACTGAGGTTGAAAATTTTCTAAAGCAAACAAGGTTTAGCGGATTTCTTTCAGATGCCAATAATACAAGGGAATCCGCCGTAATTTTTTTTATGGAGAAAAATAAAATTCTAGGGCAAATTGGCAAAGCAAATGTTGCTGTTTTTAATGATTTTTCTCAGGAAAAAATGAAAGTTAATGCTACTTCATGCGAAAAAGCAACAATTGTCAATGTTGTAAAGTGGACTTTAACCAGTTTGCCTGCTGTTAAAATTGAATTCAGGGAACGTGAAATATCCCTGCAATACGATTGCACAAAACCAAATGGAAAATGGCAATGTGTTGCAAACTAATTTTTTTTGTTACGTTTTAACTTAAAAACTCACAAACAAATGTAGTTATTTTGAAAACTAATTTTAGGAGAAAAATAAAATGGCAATCATTGAAAGCACAGCAACTGCATTGGTTCGATTTACCGGACTTGGAATCATAATTTTTAACCAAAAAAAATCTCGTGGTGAAATTGCGATAATCCGTGACGAAAAACACCAACTTTCCATCAAAATCCAGCAACCGCGATTCAAAGACGGAGTTGATAAAGACATTATTGTTTATGAAGATATTGCAAGCTACAACAATTTGCAGAAAAATGATGTGGCAATTGAAATTTTAACAAAAGGAAGTTCCCAAATTAAGGGTTACCAAATTTATCAGGCGGAAGGCGAATTTAATCGGCTGGAATCAGCTGATACTAACGATTTTCGCTGGTTGGTAAATATGGACAATCTAAATGGGACGGAAACCACCGCCGCAAAAAGCGAAAATCGCCATCCGATTTCCAAGTTATACATCGAAAATGGTTTGTTTTATGTTCACAAACTTGATACGGATCTATTTTTTGAAAAGATTGAAAAAGATGAAATGGGCGATGAATTGAAACGTGAAGTTTTTGGCAATGTAGCAGAAACTATCGGGGTTAAATTGGAAGCCGATGAGGTTGTGTTTAAAATAAAAATTGGTGATCGTCTGGAAACACACAAACTTACCAAAAACCTTTTTCCATTTCGGATCGAAATCAAAAATATGGATTACAGCGAAGATGCAGTTTACAGCGATATGGCTGATTATTACAAATATATGTCAACTCCAAATGGTAAAATGGTTGAATTAAATCCGATCAAAGATGAAACCACAACTGGAGGAGCCATTTCGAGAGAAGATTTTTGTCACCCGATTGAAGGCGGCGGTTTTGATGCAATCGACGAAATGGAATAATTACTATGTTTTTCTTAATACTCCTTTTGCAAAAGGACGTTGTTGGTCAAAGATATTACCAAGTCCTTTCTTTTTCTAAAAATTTGACCTGGATAACTGTGATTTTAGTTTTGTCGTGGGTGGTTTGGTATTTGATCGAGCGATATTGGAGAAAAAATGCCAAACGCCGCCAACCAGGTCAAAGTAAAGATTCAAATTTAAGAAAAATAGTTCGCCTCAAGGACGAATTAAGTGCGGTTTGGTTACGGCGTGGGGCTTCAAAAAGGGTTCACGCCATTGGGATCGGAAAACTTGAAAACGGTAATTTCTGCCTCCAAATCTTCATCAATGATTCAAATGAACAGATGTTTGAAAATCCCCCAAGTAATTCAATTCCAGATGTTTATAAAGGAATGCCAATTGTTTTGATTGCTATGCCTGAGGCAAGCTTTCTGTCAAACTTCTCCAACTTTTCAGCCGAAGAATATCGCCAATTGATTCGCGAAAAACAAGATGTGATTATGGGTGGGATCAGTGGTGCAAACACCAATTTGGATGGCGAATGTGGCACAATCGGATATTTTTGCCGTAAAAAAAGTTTGATTCCCCGGAAAGAAACATACTTACTAAGTAATTCCCATGTTTTTGCTGATTTAAGAAAATCTGTGGTTGATGAACACGATTTGATAATGCAGCCAAGTCCGGGCGAATCGTCTAATAGCCGTCCAATCGGCGAATTAACAACTTTTGCTCATCCAAAGATAGAAAATGACACAAATGATGCAAATTTTGTTGATGCCGCCATAGCTAAACTCTGGAAACAAGAGGTCCATAAACCATTAATTCCGTTGATTGGAAAAATAAATGGTTTTGTTGAAAAATCTGATGTTGAAGTCGGAGAATCAAGCCGTAAATTTGGACGAACAACAGGATTTACCAAAGGAAAAGTTTTTTCCATTTACCTCGATATTTGGGTAAAATATGACCGCACCGGACAATCGTCCTATTTCAAAAATCAATTTTTGATCGAACCTGATAGAACAAATTCCGAAAAATTTGTTGAAAAAGGCGATAGTGGTTCATTAGTTGTGGACGGTGAGAACTTTGCCACCGGATTGATTTTTGCAGGAGCAAATGGGCAGATTGAACTCAGGGAAAAGCCCAACAAATCAGCAGCGAAAATATTCATAACAGTCAAAAATTATGGTGTTGCAAATCCAATCAGCGAAGTTTTGAAAAGATTAAATATTGAACTGCTTTAATTTTTATTTGAATCTATCTAAACAAGTTCGTAGGTAATATTTAACCAAATTATCTTTGTGTAAATATAAATCAAAAAATCTACGGGCATTTTGGGCAATTTCCTCGCGTTTATCATCATTTTCCAAATAATATTCGCAAAGTTCGACTAAATCGGAAAAATCCTCTTTCATATAAACTATGTTTTTGCCGTCAACCAATGGAATATTCAAATCGGTGCGGTGCGGATAGGCAATGACGCAAGTTCCGATTGACAAATAATTAACCAGCCGAAAACAAAAATCGCCAAGACCGGGCATATCTATACAAATTTTCGATTGGGCAATTTCTTTGAGAAACTCATCATAAGAAACTTTTTTCATTCCGCCTTCAAATTTGAATAATTTTTGTTTGTTCAAAATTTCCATGGCTTTCTCACGAATTTCACGAGCGTAATCCAGCCCGAATCTGCCATAAATATCAAATAAATATTTTTTTTGGTTACGTAGGGTGCGGAGTTTTTTTAATTGCAAATACAATCTTTTGCCATCAGAAACGTATCCACCTGGAACAATGTGGGAATATCCGTAGCCGAATTTGTCGTATTGCATTTTGAAATAAAGATCGCATTCTTTGACACAATTTTCATCAATTGGCAAATAGTCAGAATAGCCAACGGCAACATCTCTAATCTTTCCATTGATAATAATTTGAAAAACCACTGTGCCTTTATATGGTTGGGAAATGTTGTCAACAATTTCGACTTTGACAAGTTTACGAAAACCATAAAGTAAAATATCAACCCAATCACTTGCTTCATCACACTGATATTTGTTTGTCCAACGAATGGAAACATTTTTTAATTCAGCAGGGTTTATTTCCCAATTTGAATTAGTAATTGTGGGTTTGTGAGCAAAATTATTTAAACAAATCTCAATAGATTTTTGCCGAATAACATTAAACATTAATTTTGAGAGGGGCAGTTGGTAAAATAGGGGGGAATTTAAGAATACGCCTAAAGAGATTTATTTGGCAAGAAAAAAATGATGTATGGTATGTGTTGGCAATAATTAGCGAAACTAAAAAGGCTTATTGATAGGACTCAAATTACTTCCAATATCAGATTTATTTTTACCTTTTCCCTTAAACTTACTGTTTGCTGTCAGCCGATAATCGCTTTGGTCTATATTTGCGAAACCAATACTCTTAAAATCTTGTAACTGGAAATTGTTAGGCGGAATGAACATATCATTAGTGCTGATATTTCTGCTGTTGAAAATTACATTATTTACAAATAGGTTTTGCCAATCCTTTGCGGTAATCCCATCCTCTGAATGAATTCCATAATTTCCATGTCCGACAATGTTATCCCGAAAGGAGAAATTTCGGGGCATCTTTCCATAAATGGTGGCAATATTTCCAAGATTAAAAGCGGTATTGTTGGCAATTAAAATGTCTTCACCATCTGAAACTTGAATAAAATAGCCTCCCCCTTCATATTTTGGCGCACCAATATTCAAAAATAAATTATTTGTGATTGTAATTCGCTTGATAACCTGGCTCGGATAAGTATCATCCTTGCCTAAAATATTGATCCCTTCGCCAGCTCCGTTGACAATATTATCTTGAATCAAAATATCTTCGAGTGTGCTGTATGGCGCACTTCCACTCTGATTTCTGACCGTAATTCTAAAAGCGGCTCCTAACCAATTATTTTCTAAATAATTTCCGACAAACTGCACCCGCTTTGCATTTTTTAATTCGAATAAACATTTCATGGAATTTTTGCCTTTCCATGATTCGGGTTTATTAAAGTAGTTTTTACTGATTTCAATGTCTTGGGGAATTAGATCAGCCGAAACCGGATCGGATCCGCCAAACATCAAATTTTCTGCTCCCCCTTCCAAATAATTGTTGATGATCTGAACATTTTTGGTTCCATTCCAACCGCAGATTGCTTGTGTTTCTTCGGAAGGAAAAGCAAAACCTTCAAAATAACTGTTTTTGATTGTTGTGTTTGCGCTATTGAGTGCCATTCCTCGACGGGTCACGCCCGATTTGTATGGATGAAAATAACAACGGTCAAATTCAAAGTGGTGCGGAACATCCGAAATTTTCTTTGACTCTGTTCCTAAATCAACCAAATTATAGATGTAATCTGAACTATTTGGACTAAATTCGATTCCAATAAAACGAAAATGATGAGAGGACAGTTCAGCTGTAATTGCTGAACCACCTTTACCACGGGTGACGATTTTTGCCATTAAATTCGTTTGTGATGGCTTTACAATTTGGTCTGGAGCTAAATTTTTTGCCCCGGAACTTTGGATGGTAATAAAATCTGGGATATTTTTGTTTGGTAAACGGATGTCGTAATAGATTCCTCCTGCTTGTAGTTCAATAATGTCCCCGCTATTGGCTTTATTGATAGCTTCTTGTAAATTGCCACCAACCGGAACTCGAATAATTTGACGGTTTCCATCATTTGCAATTTCGAGCGGTGCAGAAACGAAACTTAATTTATCGGAAAAAGATGTGAATGCAAGAGTTAGCGTCACGGCAAGCAAAATAATGGCAGTCAAACCAATTATTAAATAAAGTTTGTTACGATTTGGTTTAGCAATTTGCTTTGGGCGGACTTTGTTTTGATTGAACGACATTAAAACCTCAAAATGACTATTGAAAAATTATATCTCAATTAATAAACGACAAAAAGGTTATAAACTCCAAATTAACATTGTTAAACTTCTCGCCAAAATTAATTTATTTGTGTAAGATAATAAAAGCCAACATCTTGGCAATCTTCTTTCCTCAAACAAAATCTCTAAAAATCTATGTGTGGAATCAATGGAATAGCTTATTCGAGTCGTTCGGGCAAACAAGTTGACGAACAAGTTTTAACCAAAATGCGCGATGTAATCTTTCATCGCGGACCTGACGGTGCCGGAAATTTTGTCGAGGGAAATATTGGGCTGGGGCATCGCCGCTTGTCAATTGTTGACGTTTCACACGGCGGACAGCCAATGTTTAATGAAGATAAATCGCTGGTAATTATTTACAATGGCGAGGTATATAATCACGCCGATTACCGTGAGGAACTCGAATCAAAAGGTTATAAATTCCAAAATCGGAGCGATACCGAAACCATAATCCACCTTTACGAAGAATACGGCCAAAAATGCGTTGAAAAATTACGTGGAATGTTTGCCTTTGCTATTTGGAACCGAAAGAAAAAAGAGCTTTTTATTGCCCGTGATCGATTAGGGGTTAAACCACTTTATTATTTTCAGGATGAACAGGGGAGTTTGTTTTTCGGTTCGGAAATCAAAACGATTTTAGAAGCATCAGCTGTTAAAGCAGAAATTAATTACAATGCTTTACCGGATCAGTTTGCAAATCATGGGACAAGTAAAGATGAAACTCTCTTTGTTGGAATAAAAAGGCTTTTACCCGGTCATACCCTTAGCTGGAAAGATGGCAAGTTAGAAATTCGCCAATTTTGGGATGTTTCCTACGAACCAAAACATCAGGGAACCGATGCGGAATTTATCGAAGAATGGCGGGACCTTTTCAAACATTCGGTTAAATTACGTCTGATGGCGGACGTGCCGCTGGGAATGTTTTTATCCGGTGGAATTGATTCTTCTGCAATTGCAGCGATGATGTCAACGATGGTTGATGAGCCAATAAAAACTTTTTCGGTTGGATTTGCCGAAAGAGAGGCAAATGAGTTTGAATTTGCCAGAATTGTGGCTCAAGCTTACAAGACCGACCATCATGAAATTACTATCAAACCCGAACAATTTTTTGAGGCGTTGCCAAAATTGATTTGGCACGAGGACGAACCGATTGGTTTTGATTCGTCCATTCCGCTTTATTTTGTTTCAAAACTCGCTGAACAGCACGTCAAAGTTGTTTTGACCGGCGAGGGAAGTGACGAAATTATGGCGGGTTACGGACGTTATGCTAAAGCCTTACAATTACTGAGTTACGGCGAAAAATACGAATCATTCACACCCAAATTTTTGCGTTCAGCCATTAAAACCGGAGCCACGGCGGTTGGCGGAAAATTGACGCGAACCTTTTTAACTCGTGAAAGCGACATCGAAAATTTATTTTTTGATAACTTTTCAATTTTTGGCAAATCATTGCAGGAAAAACTATTTTCAGCAGAAACAAAAGCACGAATTGCCGAATTAAATCCGTATCAATATCAAAATGAATGGCTCAAACAGACTGATGCAGCCGAAGTTTTGGACAAATTGCTCTATGTTGATTCAAAAACTTATCTTCACGAATTGTTGATGAAACAGGATCAAATGTCGATGGCTGCTTCGATTGAATCACGAGTTCCTTTTCTCGACCATAAATTAGTTGAATTTACTGCGAAAATGCCAACAAAAATGAAGCTTCGAGGAAATACGACAAAATTTTTATTGAAAGAAGCGATGAAAGGAATTTTGCCGGATGAGATTTTATTTCGCCCCAAAATGGGCTTTCCCGTTCCAACCGCACGATGGCTCCGAAATGAATTCAAAAGTTATGTGGATGATTATGTTTTAAGTGAACGCACCTTATCACGGGGAATTTTTAATGCCGATTTTGTCAAAGATTTAGTTGCTCAACATAATCAAGGAACAGACCATTCAAACAAAATCTTTCGACTGATAAACTTTGAGATTTGGCATAGAATTTTTATTGAAAAAGAAAAAATATTAAACTAAAAAAATAAACTACAACACAAAATTTTAAAAGAAAAACATATCATTTACTGAATTCTGTTCATATTCGGCCTATTTATCAATTATCAACGGCGGAAAAGGATTTAACCTAAACGTTAATGAGTTGAGGTATTTCTTAAATAGTTGAATTTATTCTGATGATTGCCCCCTTAAGCAATTTAAATCAGCGATTGTGTTCATCAAAATAAATCTATGAATATCGAATATGTTTGCCATGCTTGTTTGGTAATTGAAACGGAAGATTTACGGATTGCCACTGATCCCTGGTTTTCCGGTTCTGCAAATTGCAATCAATGGTTTATTTTCCCTAAACCAGTCAATGTAAATAAATTAAATAACCTGGATGCAATTTTTATTTCCCACGGACACGAAGATCATTTGCACGAAAATTCATTGCGACTTTTACCAAAAACCGCAAAAGTTTTTTATCCATACAGTTTCTTCGGGGGAGCCAAAGAATACATTGAAAATTTAGGGTTTGCAGAAGTGAAGGAAGCCATTGCTTTTAGAAAATATCAAGTTTCTGAACAAACCGCCGTGACCTTTATGCTCAATTCTCACGATAGTATTATTGTTATCGAAAGCGGTGGAAAGGTTTTGGTAAATATCAATGATGCTTTGCATTCTTCGCCCCAAAAGGTAATTGATTTTTATATAACCGAAATTAAAAAGCGTTGGCAGAAAATAGATTATGTTTTTAGCGGCTGCAGCGGTTCAAGTTATTTTCCCAATACAATGCACCTCAATGGAAAAAACGATTTTGAAATCGGTCAGACCCGCGAACAACTTTTTGTCCATAATTTTTGTTACATTGTTAAATCCTTAAAACCTAAAATTGCCGTTCCTTTTGCAGCAGATTTTGTTTTATTGGATGACGATCAGAGATGGATTAACGATTTGCGTTATTCAAGTGCGGAAATAGCAGAATATTATCAAAAATATTTTGCTGAAACAGATGGTGAGCCCAAAATTATTCCAATGCTTTCAGGAGATCGGTTAGAAAATCTGGAGCTAAAACCACTTTCTCCTTATCGAAGCAAATTGCAAAACGGGGAGCTTAACCATTTGATAGAACATCAATATGCAACTGAAATTAAACAAAAACAGCAACGAAAGTTTTTGGCTGAAACAGAAGCTGAGAGTTTAATTGAAGAAATACGCATTAATGTCGAAAAACGAAAGACACTTTATCAGTTCAATCAACTCAAAGACCTCAAATTTTGTTTGAGAATTAATGATATTGCCGAAAATAATTTTTTCTACATTGCTTTTGCTAATAAAAAAACAAAAGTATGGAGGTCAAATGCGATTGAAAAGGATTGTTTATTGACAATGAAAGTAAACAGCGAGGTGTTAAGATATTCAATTGGAAGCGATTGGGGAGCGGACGCAATAAGTGTTGGATATGGTGCAGAAATTCACATTTCAGATCAAAAAATCGCTGATGTTGAATTAGAAAGAGTTTGTATGAATCTTTTGGCGTGTTATCCTACATTTTCGGATTTGACCAAAACTCCTTTCCGAACTTTGCAATTTTTGCTTTTGAATCCACCCCGCTTTACGACTTCGATTCGTAAATTAAAAAAATATAATCATGAAAGCGAAAACTATGATCGCCGGACTTGGTTATTAAATTCTGCTACGGAAATTAGAAAAAGATACAAACTGCCGAATTTTGAATCGGTAGTTTTTCCAAGGAATAATGACAGCAGCTTCAGAGATTTCGTCCAAACCTAATTCGACAAAACCTTTGGTCGGGCAAGATATTTTGTGTTTTTCGCACGATTGGACAGGCGACCCTTTATCCAAAACTCACTTAATGAGGGTTCTGTCAAAGGAAAATCGAATCCTTTGGATAAACGCGATTGCCAATCGAATGCCGACTACTTCGACCAAAGATATTTCCCGCATCTACAAGAAATTAAGAAGTTTTACCGAACCGATAAAAGAAGTCGAGCCGAATATTTTTGTCATGAATCCATTAGCGATTCCGGCTTACGGCAATAAAACCATCGTTTCCCTTAATCAAAAAATCTTAATTTCACAGGTTAAGGGTGCTTTAAAAAAACTTGGGATGAAGAATATTATCAATATGGTTTTTAATCCGGCAGCAGGAATGATTGCCGGAAAACTAGGTGAGAAAGAATTGGTTTATTATTGTGTAGATGAATACACGGCATTTACCGGAGTGACGGATGGCTTGCGGGTTATCGAAGAAGATTTGTTTCGCAAAAGTGATCTGGTGATTGTTTCGGCAAAAAAACTTTTTGAATCAAAAAAAGATTTTAATCCAAATACTCACATTATTCGGCACGGAACCGATTGGCGCCATTTTCGCACGAGTTTGGATGAAAATACTAAAATTCCGGATGAAATCGAAAATTTACCCAAGCCAATTATCGGATTTCACGGGTTGCTTGCAGATTGGGTTGATTTTGATTTATTGAAAAAAACTGCTGCACATTTTAAGGACGGTTCAGTTGTTTTAATTGGAAAAATAACGGTTGATGCTGAAAAGAAAATCAAAATTTTAGATGGTATTTCTAATATTCATTTTCTGGGGCGAAAACCTTATGCCGAACTTCCAAACTATTGCAAAGGGTTTGATGTTGCGCTTAATCCTTTTGAAATCAGTGAATTGACCTTAGCCGCTAATCCTCTGAAAGTCCGGGAGTATTTGGCAGCAGGTTTACCGGTTGTTTCGACAGATATTCCCGAAGTGCGGTTTTTAAAAGATTGTTTGGTTGGCGAAAGTCACGATGATTTTATTGCCAAAATCGAATTTGCCTTACAAAATCCCAAATCAAAAGAAGAAATCTCGGACGGAATCAAACACGAAAGTTGGGATGCTAAAATTGATGAATTGCGGGAAATAATGTTGAAAAATAGAAAAGTGAAAGTGTGAAAAAGGTAAGTCGTAGTTTCAAAATTATTTTGTTTTTCCTTTCGCTAATTCTGGCTTGGGTTTTAGTTGCTCCACTTTTGGCTCACCTTTTAATTGTCGAAAAACCAATTGAAAAAGCTGATGCAATCTGGGTTTTGGGCGGTTCGGGAACTTTTCTTGAACGGACCCAATTTGCGGCCGAACTCTATCGAAACGGAATTACAACGAAAATATTTTTAGTAAATGACGGGGTTTTTGGCGGTTGGAATTCAGTTGAAAAGAGAAATTTACCGTTTTATGAAATTTCTGAAAGGGAATTATTAGCACAGGGAGTTCCAAATGAGGCAATTGAAGTTTTACCGGAAAATGTGACCGGAACAAATTACGAAGCCGATTTATTTGCCAAAATTGCCAAGGAAAGAAATTTTAACTCAATTTTATTGGTTACTTCCGCTTATCATTCGCGCCGAACGCTTTGGACTTTTCAAAAATCTGCCGAAAAAAATAATTTAAATATTGAATTTGGGATCAAATCTCCTCCAGTTGGAATTCAAACACCGCCAAAATTTAATTGGTGGCTAGGTCGAAAAGGTTGGGATCTGGTTGGGGGAGAATACTTAAAATTTATTTATTATTGGTTAAGTTATTGAAAAACAACTACTTTTTACTTTTGTCCCGCGACCGGACCAGGTCTTTTAATTCCGTCATAAACTCCGAAACATCTTCAAATTCAAGGTAAACTGAAGCGAATCGAACATAAGCCACTTTATCAAGATTTTTCAGTTGGTTCATAATAATTTTTCCGACATCATTGGTGGAAATTTCGCGTTCAGGCATATCTTGAACAGTTTTTTCAATTGCATCAACAATCGATTCAAGTTGTGTGGCAGAAATCGGACGCTTTTCGCAAGCCCGAAGCAACCCGCTCATCACTTTACTACGGTCAAAAATTTCGCGCCGTCCATCCTTTTTAACAACCATATAAGGGATTTCATCTATCCTTTCATAGGAGGTAAAACGCCGACCGCATTCCAGACATTCACGACGACGGCGAATTGAATCACCATCTTTTGACTCTCGGGAATCAACAACTTTATCTTCTAAAAAACCACAAAATGGACATCTCATACAATTTTGGATTTAGGATTTCGTAATTTGGATTTTGGTTATACCCCATTATTCGAAATACAT
>DAORIL010000012.1:0-25611 GCA_035438525.1 Pyrinomonadaceae bacterium | reverse complement strand
AATACGATGCGTGCGCTCGAAGAAGCTTTGGAAAATTTCGGCGGTTGTGCTGTTGTAATTTCGCACGATAGATGGTTTTTGGATAGAATTGCGACCCATATTCTGGCATTTGAAGGAGATTCAAAAGTCGTCTATTTTGATGGAAATTTCTCGCAATACGAAGAAGATAGAAAGCGAAGGCTTGGACACGATGCCGATCAGCCGCATCGGATTAAATATCGTAATTTAACGAGAGACTGATTATTAAGGATCAGGGAAAAGGATGAAGGATAAAAGAAGGCAAATATTATCAATTGTATTTTTGACAATTTTATTGGGCTTTTCAGGTTGTCAAAAAGATGTGACTGATAATATTCAACCTTCTGTTAGTCCTTCTTCAATCCCAAATCTTAGTCCACCTCCTAAATCAATAGCTGAAAATACAAAGAATTACGAATCGATCAGGAAAGTTGATTTCAAGAATTTTACTTATTTATATCCTGATGAATCTGAGACTTTTACCTTAAAAGATGGCAAACTCGAAAAAACTGAGGATATAGACGGCGCAATTTTGGGAAAGATAGAATATGGAGACGTTACAAATGATAAAAATGAAGAAGCATTGATAAATATCCAACCAATCACAGGTGGGAATTGTCAATGCGTAATGGTTTATATTTACACGTTAGAAAATAAAAAAACAAAACTTCTTTGGAGTTTTGAAACCTATGATAGAGCTCAAGGTGGTTTTAAGCGGACATATTCAGAAAACAGCAATTTAGTTGTTGAAACTTTTGGCGACAATAAATTTGAAAACGGAAAATGGGATTTTAGAATATCAAAAGATAAGCCAACTGGATTATGTTGCCCAACCGCATTCACAAAAATCGTTTTCAAATGGAATGGTGAAAAATTTGTTCCTTTCGGCAAGCCACAAGTTTTTGATTATGATTGGAAGAAAAACCGCAATAATGCTGAAACACTTTCACAAAAATAGCTACTAAACGTAAGTAAAAAATACCGGAGAAGTCTTATTAAACTTTTCCGGTATTCTTTATTTAAATCAATACCTTCCCTAGGTTCGACCGAGGATTGACTGGATTGGAGGCAATTGCGATGTAATGGCTTCCGACAGCAATTCTATTTTTGATATAACGTTTTTTACGCCGTCAACTCTTTTAGCAAAAAATTCAGCAAATTCTTGCTCATTTTTAGTTAAAACAGTTCCTACCATAAGAACAACTCCGCTTTGAACAAAAACTTTAACCCGAGAGAGATCAAAAAGCTGTTTTTTCTTAAAATAATTTGTAATTTTATCTCTGATAAGTTCGTCGTTCATAATTTTACTCCTTTGATGAATTTTCTGTTCTTTTTGAACGAATCATATCCTCAACTTAATTATGGCAATTACAATGCCAAAAAGATAAACTCTCTGAATACAAAGCTTATGGGTTTGCAGGGTTAAGTAAAATGTAATAGCTGTAATAAATCAATACGATGTGAAAAGATGAAAAATAAAGGTGGTTCCGTTTAAGAGTTTAGAGAATGCAGTTGACCACTTGCAACTGGTTTCTGAGGTGATTAAAGTAGGGAATTACTTCGTTTTAAACTTTTAAATATAATGCCAACATTTTCCCGCCGCGAAATTTTAGCTGCCTTTCTTGGTTTACCGTTTGCTCTTTCGGCGTGTCGGTCAAATTCTGAAATTGCCCCGCTTCCCGAAGGCGAAATTATCGGTCAATCGGTGGACATCGGGCATATTTTGCGTGAACACCGAAACGTCGAAGTGCCGGCGAATAATTGGGAAAATGTCAAAGTCGGAATCGTTGGCGGCGGGATTGCCGGACTTTCGACCGCCTGGAAATTCAAAAAAGAAAATTTCAACGATTTTGTCATTTTGGAATTAGAATCAGCCATTGGCGGAACGGCGCGGAGCGGAAAAAACGACTTTATTTCTTATCCATGGGCGGCGCATTATTTACCGGTTCCATTCAAAGAAAATACGGAATTGATTAGCCTTTTGGATGAAATGAAGCTGATTGAAGGTAGTGATAAAAACGGCGAAGTAATTGTTCCCGAACAGTTTTTGTGCCGTGAGCCGGAAGAGAGAGTTTTTTACAAAGGGCGCTGGTATGAAGGACTTTATCTCCGCGCAGGTGCCAGCGAAGAAGATTTGCGACAATATGCCGAATTTCAAAAACAAGTTGATTTTTGGGTGAATTGGCGTGATAAATCCGGCAAACGAGCTTTTGTTTTACCGATTGCGAATTGTTCAACCGAGACGGAAGTTTTAGCGTTAGATAAAATTACTTTCGCTGAATGGTTGAAGCAAAAAGGATTTGATTCGCCACGATTGCTTTGGTATTGCGACTACGCGACAAAGGACGATTACGGCTTAAAACTTGAACAAATTTCAGCATGGGCGGGGCTTTTTTATTTCTGCTCCCGCGTCCGCAAATCGGGTGAAGAATCTCAGCCGTTTATTACTTTTCCCGAAGGCAACGGGCATTTTGCCAATTATTTAAGCGAAAAAGTAAAAGACCAAATTCGGCTCAAAAGTTTGGCGATGCAGATCATTCCAACCGAAAAAGGCGTTGATGTAATTTATCTAAATACAGAGACTAAAGAAGTCCGTGGTCTGCATTGCGAAAAAGTAGTTTTTTCCTCACCGATTTTTACGGCAAAATATTTGATTCGGAATTTTAAGGAAAGTTACGCCGATGAGTTTCAGCATAATGCTTGGTTTGTGGCAAATTTAACGCTCAAAGATCGTCCTAAATCAAAATTTGCCAAAGATTTCCCGCTCTCGTGGGATAATGTTTTGTATGAAAGCCATTCGCTCGGTTATGTAGTTGCCACACACCAAAAAGGGATGGATTACGGGCAAACTGTTTTCACTTATTACTATCCGATGTGCGCCGAAGAAAATGCCCGTGCTAAACTTTTTAGCTTAAACTGGGAGCAATTAGCAGATATTTGTCTGACTGATTTATCGAGAGCACATCGGGATATTCGGGAACTCGTGACTCGCATAGACATTATGCGTTGGGGACACGCAATGATTTCGCCCCGTCCAAATTTTCTCTGGTCGGGTGTCCGTGAACAGGCGCAAAAACCGTATCAAAACATTCATTTTGCTCACTCGGATTTAAGCGGTGTGGCGCTTTTTGAAGAAGCGTTTTATCACGGGTTAAGAGTAGCTAAGGAAGTCCTATAAAAAGGAAATATTTTAACGCAAAGGCGCAAAGTGGCAAAGACGCAAAGTTTAAGAAATGCTTTTACTTTTTACTTAAAAGCCTTTGCGTTAAAACAGTTGTAGTTTTGCCAGTCTAAAAGTGAATAAATGAAAACGATTGTCGAGTGGACATTTTTAATTCTGGTTTTTTCGGTTGGCTTTATGCTGCCGTATTTTGACCTGCTCAATAACCGAATTCCGTTGACGGATTTCATTTTCTTGGGAGTTTCGGCGTTGTGGTTTTTGGCTTTTATTTTTCGCAAAATTAAGATTCGTTGGAGCTGGTTCTATTTACCGCTTGGACTTTATCTGCTGTCGCTTGTTCTTTCCGCCGTTTTTTCGGTCAATCAAAAACATAGTGCAATCAAACTTTTAGGGGTGATTTATCTACTCGGCTTGGCGTTTTTGGCGTTTAATATTGTTCAGGACCGCAAGATGATAAAACGGAGCGTTTTGACCTGGCTGATTGCAACAAGTGTCACTTGTTTAGTGAGTTTGATTGCGCTCATAGTTTTTTATATTGACCGCGAAAGCATTATTTTGCCTTACACTTTGTCGCATTACGGCAGCTTGCCGCCGGGGAATTATCCGCGCATCCAAAGCACTTTTTTGAACCCGAATATGTATTGCAATTACCTCAATATTAGTGCGGTTTTTGCGCTTTTAGCTTATAAGATCGGTTGGTTAAAAAGTTGGTTATTTTATTTATTCGCAGTTCTTTTTTTGATTGCGATGTTCTTTACGCTTTCGCCCAGTATCGGCGGAATTTTACTCTGCGTGGGAATTTGGTTTTGGCTGGAATTTGCCGAAGAAGGGAATTCTTTACTTTCAAAACTGAGTCTTACCGCCGGAATTTTAAGCGCGATTTTGTTTTTTGCAGTAACGCTGATTTCGCCCGTTAATCCTTTAGAACCATCGGTTAGAGTTCAAGTCTGGCAAGCCGCGGCAAAAACACTTTTTCAATATCCGATTTTTGGCAAAGGGATTGGTGAAGACGTTGCCGGAGTCAATTATTTAGCTCCTGACGGCGGGATGCAATTTTTGGGCGATGCGCATCAACTCTGGCTAAATGTTGCCGGACAAGCAGGTTTTATCGGACTTTTTGCCGTTTTATTTTTGACGATTTACTTTTTCCGTCTAGTGTTTCCTCTCAAATTTACAGATGAAAAATCTTATTTACGAATTGGATTCGGATTAGCTTTTATCGGAGCCTTTATGTATCAAGGTCTAAGCGGTTCGTTTGAAGATGCGCGGCAAATTTGGATTTTAATCGGTTTATTTGGCGCAGTTGCCGAAACGGATTTTTCAAATCAAAGCTAATCGGCTAAACTCTCAACTGAATGTTACTTACCATTATCATTCCGGTTTATAACGAAAAATCAACCGTAGTTGAAGTGATTGAAAAAGTCGCGTCAATTTCATTGCCTTTGGAAAAGGAAATTATTGTCGTCGATGACGGCTCAAATGATGGAACAAAAGAGCTTATCGAATCGAAGCAAAATCACCTTGCCCGATACTATTCAAGTCCTGTCAACATCGGAAAAGGGGCAGCTGTCCGAATCGGTTTGAGCTTTGCCAAAGGCGACATAATTTTACTGCAGGACGCTGATCTAGAAACGAATCCTGACGAATATTTATCGCTTTTGCAACCGATATTGGATAAAAGAACTTCGGTTGTTTATGGCTCACGCTTTTTGAAACGAAATGCTAAAGTGCCGAAACTTAGACGTTTAGCCAATTGGGGTTTAACTAAAACAACCAATATCTTATTTCGCTCGCGCCTCACCGATATGGAAACGGCTTATAAAGTTTTTAGCAGGGAAGTCGCCGAAAAATTGAGGTTGCGGGCCAACCGTTTTGACATTGAACCGGAAATTACCTCCAGAATTTGTCAGGCTGGTTTTAAGATCGTAGAAGTTCCGATTTCATATACTCCGCGCACTGTTTTTGAAGGAAAAAAGATAAAATTTCGGGATGGATTGAAAGCGATTTGGACGTTGATTAAGTGTAGGTTCAATTTTTAAAGAAGGTATTCACCACAGAGACACAGAGTTCACAGAGTGAAAATTTAAAGGCTTTTTGAAATTAAAGGAACAAAGTTCAGAAAATTCAGTGTTCTCTGTGTCTCTGTGGTGAAAATTTCTTTTATCCTAATGCCCGCAAAAGTGCTTCGCGCATCTCTCCGCAGGTTGCCCAGCGTTGGTTTGGTTCTTTTGCCATTGCGCGTTCAATCACATACGACATTTGCTGCGGAATTTCCTGGTTGTGAATGATTAACGGGACAATCGGTTTTTCAAAAATTGCTTTGACTGTTTCAGCGATTCCGGCTTTGGGCGAAATATCGAGCGCGTGCCGTCCGGTCAACAAAGTATAAGCCGTCATTCCCATTGCATAAATATCCGAAGGCGGCTGCACCTCTTTAAAGTCACGAATTTGTTCGGGCGGCATATAGGCAATAGTTCCGGCCACATCGCCAACCATTGTGACACCGCTCATTCCGGTTTGTTTAAAACTCTTTGCCAAACCAAAATCGGTTAATTTTGAAACATAATTCGGATATGCACCATCAACCAGAATATTTTGCTCTTTAATATCACGATGGACAAAGCCTAATTTATGGGCAAAATCGAGCGCGGAAAGCGTTTGTTCAATGATTTTGGCTACTTCCATATAGTGAAGTTTTCCGCCGCGATGTTTAGCCAGTTTTGAAGCATCCATCCCGCCGACATATTCCGACACCAGATAGATCATTCCGTTATGAGTTCCGTGTTCGATATAACTGACGATATGCGGATGTTGCAAACTGGCCGCAACCTCGATCTCGCGCATAAAACGCTTCATTGATTGTTCACTGACCGCAACTTCGGGCAATAAGGTTTTAATTGCGACTGCCCGTCCATCTTTCAATGAACGCGCTAACATTACACTTCCCATTCCGCCTTGTCCCAAAATCCGGATCATTTGATAATTGGGAATCGGTTGCGGATTCTGTTTCAGTTTTTCCCGGCAATCATCGCAGACGAATGAAAGTTTGGCATCGGGACGCGAGGCTTCGGCGCTTGCCAACACACCACAATTTAAACATTGAATAGTAATTATTGAAGGGGTTGGGCTTGGATACGGGCTTGGGTTTGGTGAGACATCCGAAGTAACTTTAACTTCGATTACGGTTTCTCCGCCCGTAATTTTGTCACCGCTTTTTAAATAGACCGAATCTACTTTTTGTCCATTGACCAAAGTTCCATTGGTCGATCCTAAATCGCGCAAAAAACATTGCGGCGGAGCTATTTCTAATAGACAGTGATGACGCGAAAAATATTTGTCATGCGGCAGGCAAAATTGCGCGGATTCAGAGCGTCCGATTAAGAAAGTGTCATGTTGATCAAAGGTGAAAACTCGCCCTGTGTGTGGACCCGCAATCACTCGTAGCGAAACTTGCATTTATTTAAAAATTATACCGAAAAAAATTATTTTATTGCACTTAAAACTATCCAAAATATAATCATAACTACTGTGATCAGAATACTGAGACCACCCATTATCATACCGCCCATCGCTAAACCTTTTCCCCCATATTCCATTGGGCTTCTATTGGCATTATTCATTCCGATAAATCCTGTTATCAGCGCAGCAATACCAAAAGGGATATTTAAATAGCAGCAGAACATAAAGGGAAGGCTAACAATTCCTAGCACTAATGAAACGGTAGGCAGCGTCTGATTTTGTCCTTGCACCTGAGCGAATTGCTGCTGCCCTTGCATTCCAAACTGCTGATTTTGAGTCATTTGCTGATTTTGATAATTTGGCGGTTGATAATTCGACCAATTCGGGTTCGTCTGTCGCGGTTGATTCATCACCACAGTTGGCGGCGGGTCATCTCTGAGAGCCGTTAAAGTTCCACCATCTGCGAGACAGAAATTCAAATTCTCATCAGTATAAGTTTGTTTACAAATTGGACAAATTTTCATAGTTATTGAATGAGATACAACTTTATTTTCCTAATTGCAAGTTAGAAAATGCAATCGGAATCCCATCACCTGCATAAATTCCGACTGAGCCGTCTTTGTAACCGATACTGTCTGGGACATCAGTAGCAAATTGTCCGTTAATAAAAAACGACATTTTACCGTTAGCATCTTTGACCTGAATTTCGTTGGTTTGGGTTCCGCTGCGGATTGCCGGAAAGCGAGTCCAGCCTATTTCCTCAGTTTCTTTGTTTGCGATATGTTTTGCCACCCTATAAGACTGTTTAGTCGAATCAATCAGAAAAACATAATCTTTGGACAAAAGATTTAACGGATCACCGTGAACTAAAATTCCATATCCCAAATTAGTCGAAGCTCCAGTGACGTTTCTAACTGTTATGGTTGCGGTTGCATTTGAGGTTTTAAAGTCTTGGTCTTTGGTTACTAAAACATAAAAGAATCCCGTTTGTTTAGATTGCATTGTATATTCGCCATTACTAAATTCACCGCTTCCTTCATTAGTTGAAAATTTACCCCATTTTGAAAGATCGTCTTTCTTTAGCGAATCAAATTTTTTAGCTGGCGGGTTGCTTGAATTATTATTATTCGATGTCTCGTCTGAACCGGAAATTGCCACCAGACCAACTAATCCCACTATGCCAATAACACCAAATATGGCTAAAATGCCGACAATGCCTAAAATCCAGAGCCATGCTTTCGATTTTTTCTTTGGTTGAGGAATTACTGTTGGTGACGTTCCCCAATTTTGCTGAGAAACAGGTTGGTTAGTAAAAACGGTTTTCGGATTAGTAACTGACGCTTGCCCCAAAATAACTGTTTGTTGACTTAAATTATCATCATCAATTTGTCTTAAAGCACCACCGTCATTCAAGCAAAAATTTAATGACTCATCGGTATAAGTTTGATTACAAGCTGGGCAGATTTTCACAAAAAATTCCTTAAAAGTTAATTAGACCGTAAAACTTACGAATATTATACGCTATTTGAGTCAGTAACGAAAAATAATTTTGGTTATGCCTTGGTTTTTGAAAGAGGAAAAAAAATAATCTAAAGTCCAAAATAAAAAAGCCGTTCTTTTTGAGAATGGCTCAAGTTTAATTAAAATTGGCAAATTATTTTCTATCGCTTATTGTTTTAGTCAACCAGCACCCATGAAATACGGTATGGTTTCAAATTAACCACAAATGGTTGCCAGACATAGCCCATTCCTTGGTCATTAACCCCTAACATGTCCTTATAATCATTTAGTCTCATTCCATAATATTCACTTTGCATATTATCAAAAATTAAAAGATGAAGAACTGTCGGCTGACTTATCGTGTTGCCATCGTGGGTATAATCTGCGGCGGAGTTTCGGTATTCGGTTCTCCCTTGAGTAGAGCGAATATATCCTTTTTCTAAGGAACGCCAGTTCCCGATTGAATTGCCCGTAAAACCTATTGATACTACCATTTGGAATGATTGACCCGAATCATCACTAATTTGAATTGTGTGCTTTGACATATTTTTTCTCCTTTATTTACTCAATTTAGAGCGTTTAACTGATTATTTTCCGCTCTCACGTTCAATGACCTGTTCGATGTTGACTACTGTAAAAGGCTATTTGGATACTTCCCAGAAAAAAATTCCTTTCGTCATTGCGCTTTTGGCTTCCCACAAAGCCGACATTATATAATCGCTTGGTCTTTGAAGATTGTCCTTATTCCATAGATCTATGTGTCTGTCTCCAAAGGCAATAATGCCTGTTCGGTCAACTATCTGCGAAATAATTGCAATTCTTGAATTTGCCGCGCCTGACCTCTCAAATTTTTCCGCCTCTCCATATTCTTCATTTAAATACTCTCTCATTTTAGGAACATTGATTATGTAGTTATCACCTTTTTCGATAAACCCGACATTTTTTCCTGTATTCTTGATGCGTGCGCCAGCCTTGTTCAAAGCATAACTCATTTGAATACAATAAGTTTCCCAATCTTCGGGAATTCCCGACACCTTATCTCTTATGTCACGATAGCTAGGGTGATTGAGCATTAAGACACCCCAATCAACAGGAATGTTTGCCATTATTTTTCTCCATATGTTTTAACTAAAACTTAAATGTGTTCAATATCTGCAAAGTCCACATCTGATTTTGGCTCAATCACTTAGCATTTTATTTTTATAAGAAAGTCTTTCTATGAAATCAAAGTCCAGCCAAAACTTCCATAGTTGAAATTGACAGTCCAAGACGGTTGTATTTTTCCAGTGCCAGAAGAATTTACAAGACCTAATGAATCAAAGAACTTAAGGAATTTAATTCCCTTATATCCGCCTGATAAAAGGTAAATGTTAATCGGGGCAAATCCGTGTTCCTTAATAGCTTTACAGCCGCCGCGATGATATTTTATAAAACCACTGTCGATAGCTCTCCAAGTGCTATTGCCAGCATCAGCAGTAAATTCAAGCCAAGGAAGGATTAACTCCATCTGAAAAATTACTCCGTCACTATCATTTAATTCAACTGTATATTTCATAATTTCACCTCTTTTTTAAACTTGGTATGTATGCTTCTCTTTTCGCTCTCACTTTTAATTCTTTGTTCGATGTTGATTATCATCAAACGCTATTTTGATACCTCCCAGAAAAAAATTCCTTTCGTCAGTGCGCTTTTGGCTTCCCACAAAGCCGACATAAAATATTCGCTTGGACGGTGAATATTATTCTTATTCCATAAATCAATATGTCTGTCTCCAAAGGCAATAATGCCGGTGCGGTCAACTAACTGAGAAATAATTGCGATTCTCGAATTTGCCTCTCCTGACCTTTCAAAATTTTCTGCCTCGCCGTATTCTCCGTTTAAATAATCTCTCATTGTCGGAACATTAATGATGTAGTTAAGTTTTTTTTCAATAAACCCGACATTTTTTCCTGTATTCTTGATGGGTGCGCCTGATCTGTTCAAGGCATAACACATTTGAATAGTGCAGGTTTCCCACTTTAAATCATAGTTAAACAACAACTCTGGCATATTAATATGGCTAGGGTGATTAAGCATTAATACTCCGAAATTAACTGGTATGTTTGCCATTTCTTATTCTCCTTTTTACCTTTGTTAATTGCCGATTTTGCTTCGGGCGAGCAAAATCAGCGCGAAAATCTCTTTGAGTTTAAGCAAGAAGAAAAACGTCTGTAACTACTTAAATGGGTAGGTTAGAATTCAGATGATTTTCTCACGCAGACTAACTTGGCTAGAGTCTCTTTATGGGGCAAAACCATGATTGAGTGTTATCTTAAGTGTTCCGGGGTAGCTGTTGTTGCTTCCGTAAGCGATGCTGACAATCTTGATAATCACGAGTTGTCGCTTGTTAATTTCAACGCTTTGGTTTACGCGCGAAGTTCCTTTGCTCATTGCTTGGGCTACTTCCTGATTTGATAGTTCGTCACCTTTTTGGTCTAGCAAAGTCAAGTAAACGCCTGCGTTAGAATTATTTGCCTTAACATCGTAAGTGATTTCAATTTTTCCTTGACCGTAGAACCCAAGAAATTCTTCTCTATTATCGCCGCGAAAATTTAAGACGGAATATCGGGTGGTGAGGATTCTGGGGCTGTCAATGCTTTTGCCCGTCCAATCCAAATCGATTGTTTTTTCAATGTCTATATTTTCTGTCGAAGAAATTCCGCCGCTTGGACGTATTCCGTCAAATTCTCCGTCCAAAGAAATTTTTAGGTTTCCGGGATAAGAAGCCTGACTGCCGTAAGCAATGCTCTTAATTTTAAGGATAATGGTTTGAAATTTGCTGCCGATCGAGAGGTCTTTGACCATTCTGTCAGTTCCGCGATTTTGGGCTTGGACAACTTCCATTTCGCTCAGTTTTTTTCCTTTCGCGTTCAAAAAATCAACATAAACACCTGCGTTGCCCGACAATGCCTTAACATCAATTGTGACAGTCACATTTCCTTTTCCGACAAAAAAATAATAGCTTTCGCGGTTGTCGCCATTGAAGGTAATGGCGGTTTGATATTCCGAAAGCCGCTGCGGATTGCGAAAGTCATTTTGGGCGTTTGCTGAAAGTGTGGTAACTGCTAAAACTAAAAATATTACGAATGTTTTTATGTTTGAAAATTTCATTGTTTTGCTTTTCTTAACCTATTTATTGGCAAGACTTTTTGGACTGTCTATTGAATAACGCACCGGAAAACCCTCATCAATCGGTATAAAGTTTACCTCAAAGGCAAATGCCGATTTTCCTTCGCTCCTGTCTGAGCGTTGGCTCAATTCCTCAAAATTATTTCCAATTAAACCGAATTGTAAATTTTCGCTACTGACACCCCGAAGGATAATTAGGTTTGCCTGACGGCGAATAAACAAGGTATTGACTGTCGCCCAAACCGTCATTTGCTCCGCGTTCAGCCCAGATAAATTCGTCAATCGAAACAGGTGTGACCGGTCCTTTTCCAAAACGCAGTAATTGTTCTGCCCCTAATATTTGAAGTGTGTTTTTTAGCGAGCTATACAAAAAATTTGACGCAGTTAGTAAAATCAAACCGGGCGTGCCGGTCCAGGCGGTTAACCAACGGGCAAATAAATAATGTTCGGCAACGGCATAATCCTGGTCGCCCTTATGCCAATTTTCACGGTCAACCGAAATCATATCAAAAGCATAGCCAACCCTCTCACGCTGCGAAGCTCCGCTTGACTTATCTATCTTTTCCTTAATTATTTGGCAAACTTTTTGCTTATTAATAGCCATTGTTTATTACTCCTTTGCCAATCGCCGAATGAACGCTCAATTTAATACGGGTTAAAAATCATTATTGAACCTTAATTTAGATTACTGATTAAATTACCAGCAGTTTCGGATTGACGTTTTTCTTACAAAGTATTCTTTAGAACTAAATTTTTAGCAGAATTTAAAATCCGAAATAGCTACCCGATTGAGTAGGTTTGAAAAAAACTTTTGAATTTAAAATAATTTTTCGCGCAAAGCCTTCGCCACTGCCTCGGTTTTAGAATGAACTTGCAGTTTTTCGTAGATATTTTTCAGATGAAACGAAATGGTATTGATCGAAATTCCCATCTCGCGGGCGGCGGTTTTTTTGTGATGACCTTCGATAAGGAGTTTAAGAAGTGTAATTTCTTGCGGAGTTAGTTGATAATCGGCGTGTTCGGGTGGGCGGAAAGTGCGGAAAAGTTTGACTACCCGGGAGGCAACCGCGGGAGATATTGGCGAACCGCCTTCAACGGCTTCCTGCAAGGCTTCAAGCAGGCGGGCGGGCGGGGTGTTTTTTAATAAATATCCGTTTGCGCCATTGCAGAGAGCATTAAAAATTTCTCTATCGTTATCATAAATAGTGAGCGCAATAATCGGAATTTCGGGGAAAATTTCGCGCAGTCGCTCGATGCCTTCGATCCCGCTCATTCCCGGTAGACCGAGGTCAGTTAAAATTACATCCGGTTTGTTACTGACAATTCGTGCCAGAGCGGTTTCCATCATTCCGTAGCTGGCGACACACTCAAAACCGGGCGTGCCATTTATCAATGCAGCCAGACCTTCGCGGATTTCGCGTAAATCTTCGATTACTACTACCCGCAAAGGCGAGACCTGACTGCTAATTTGCTCTGTTTGCATCATTTTTCAGGGAAGTTTTTATTTTCCGGCTAAATTCATCGTAACCGCTTTAATCAGCCGATTTCAAAGGAGAATTAATAAAGTTCCCAAATTTTCCTGCTTCCTAATCACAAGCACAGCAAAAATTTTGTATTGAAGCGCAGAAAGGGTCACAGTTCATAGAAACCGACATGGCACTACCGCTGCAGCAGACGTTCATTGCCGCGTCGGAGCAGCTAGCAAAACAGACAGTCCCGCCAGCTGTGGCAATTAAACCAGGCTGTGTTCCTCCGTTACCCGGCGGACAGCAAAACATTCCCACCGGAAGATTAGACGAAGAAGCACAACTCCCTGAGGTGCAGTTATCTGGTGCCGAACAACGGGAAAACAACGGGAGAAGAGATAATTGCTGCGCCGCAGTTGGAGCAACCACCGAGGCAATTATCGGCAAAGCAGCCATCGAAGCCAATCCAACTCTTTTAATCATTTTCCGTCTGGATAAACTTGCCAGAACATCAGTCAATTCTGCGCTGTTCTCCAGTAGATTTTCTTTTTCTAAAGCTTGTAAAGCCAACCAAACTAAATCTTCACCGACCAATACTCCGAGTTTCTGACTCATCAATTCGCTGATTTCCGAAACAGTTTTAGTGCCGTCAGAAAATTGGAAAACTAGCGCAGAAGTTTGGTTCAAGCAATAGGCTTTGTTGATTAGCAAATCGTAAATTAAAAGTTCTTCCTCCAAATTCTGCACCAGAATATCCGACTGACGGCTCATGGGTTTATTAGTCATTTGACAATCTTCTCCAATATTTAAAATCTAAGAAGATTAAATTTATCAGAAAGATACAATCGAGATAACTACTCTGATGTGTAGGGTCTGTTAGTGCAAAATCATTTCAAACTCGATGATCGTTCCGTTTGTCGAATCAATATTTATTTTACCCTCCAACGATTCGGCGCGGCGTGTCATACTACGCAAACCTTGCCCGTCTGATTCCAGATCGTTCCTAAAACCTTTACCATTATCTTTAATTTGCAGTTTCAAAATCGAATTTTCTAACCGGAAATCAATCCAAACCTTCGTGCAATTGGAATGTTTTGAGGCATTATTGACGGCTTCTTTGAAGATCAGAAGCAAATCGCGGCGGACATTAATACTCAATTTCAAATCTATGTCCGTTACCGGAGCAGCAAAATATAAGTCAATATCCTGTGAAGAAAAAATTTCTTCGGCGTGCTGGCGCATTCGGCGGGTTAAATCCGAAAAGCTATCGTGTTCGGGCGCGATTGCCCAGACGATGTCGTTCATTGATGCCACCGATTCGCGGGCAATATCGGCAATTGAAGTTAAAGTATTGAGATTACGCACTCTATCTTGCTTTGCTACTTCGCTTAAAAGCGAAATTCGGGTTAAATTTGCACCAACATCATCGTGTAGATCGGTGGCGATTCGGGTTCTGATGCGTTCCATTTCAAGAAGCCGCGCCAGACGATTTCGATAGAATGCGTAAATTGTCAGCGCAATTAACCCCGTAGCTAAAAGGATGAACCACCAGCGTTGCCAAATTGGAGCAAAAATTTTAAATGAAAATGTGGCGGGTTGACTATAAATTCTGTCAGCAGTCATCACCCGCACCTGAAATTGATATGAGTCCGAAGCAAGATTCGCAAAGTTCACGGTGCGCTCAATGGTCGGTGTCCAATCAGAATTGGCTAAACGATATTCATATTTTAGTTTTTCGCCCAAACTTGCGCCTAAGCCGAGAAATTCAATGCTGATTTGTTTTTGGTCGGAATTTAATTCAATGTTTTGGATGGCTGATTCGCCTAAAACTGAAACATTTTGCGATTCGCCGTTGACGCGCAAGTTGGTGATTAAAATTGTTGGCGGCTGACGGGTGCGCGGGGGTTCAGGAACAAAACGGGCGACACCATTATCCGTTCCAAACCAAAGATTATTTTGGCGGTCTCGGTAGGAAACCTCAACAAAACTCGCAGGCAAACCATCGGCGGTCGTGAAATTCTCGACTTGTCCGGTGTCGGGATTCAGTCGGTCAACCCCGCGCCACGACCCAACGTAAATCCGTCCGAATGCATCCTCAGTCACAGATGTGACAGCGTTGCTCGTTAAGCCGTTGGCAACGGTATATTTGATAAATCCAAAACTCTCACTATTTGGATCGTCAAGCCGCCACAACCCGTTTTTGGTCGAGGCAATCCAAAGTCTGCCACGAGAATCAAGAAACAAATCCCAAATCCAGCCCGCAGGTGAGCCTTCCGTTTGGTTGAAAACACGAAACTCACCTTTGGAAAAGCGAATCAATGAACTGATTCCATATTCGCTGGAAATGCCAATCCAAATATTACCTTGACGGTCTTCGGCAAAAGCCGAACCAATTCCGGATTGCGACAACCCGACTTGCGAAGTGTAATCGTGCCAGGTATTTGTAGCGCGTTCCCAACGCAAAAGCTGGTTAGCATCTCCAACTGTTGTCATCCAGATGTCACCGCGAGAATCTTCAAAAAGGCGGAAAGGTTCAAGTCCTTTTGCACCCGTTTCTTGTTTTTCCAGCGGTGCGCGGGCGAGATTTTCAAAACTTGTGTTGTCCGGTGAGCGAAAAAGTCCATAGCCCGTTGGAATCCACCATGCTCCGTGGCTGTCCTGTCGGACAGTTTGCTCCCAGCCCCAACCGTGATAATCCACATAAGCAGGCAGACGTAGTTTGTTGATGAGAGAAAAATTGTCGCCGTTAAAACGGCTGATAACCCGATCAACTTTTGGATAGGCGGTCACAAACAATTCTCCCGCTGAATTTTCAAAAATCGAATTGGCATGGTCATAATTTAACCCGTCGGTGGCGTTATAGGTTGTAAAGCCGTAACGAGCAATTTTCTTTGCGCCGCAAGGCGAACCCGTCCATAAATTTCCGTCCTTGTCTTCGGCGAGAGTTAAAATGTTATCGCACAGATCGTTTTTCGCCGTGTAAGTTTTACAAACCGATGCAGAACCCTCACCCTGCCAACGGCATAAACCGGGAACTGTTGCCAACCACATCTGACCATCGCTGGTTTGGAATATGTCCCGAATCCTGTTTGAACCGAGACCATCTTTCGTTGTGTAGCATTTTCTGATCGGCTTTTCGGTGTCTGCCGGATCCAAAATACAGACGCCGCCCTTTTCGTCTCTTCGCATCCCCATCCAAATCCGACCATCGCGGTCTTCCCGCAAAGCGGTGATTTTGTCATCATCAAACCCATCTTTATCTTTCACGAAACGTCGAACATTACCGTCTGGCAACAGGCGAAAAAGCCCGCTTCCGAAAGTGCCAATCCAAAGTGTTCCACGGCGGTCTTCGAGAATTGAATTGACGGAAAGTGTCTTCAGATTAGGCTCGGCGATGGCTCTGCCCGCTAACTCCAGAGGTTCGCCCAATACAACAGATTCAAACGTAATTTGCCCGCCAGTTTCAATCAATTTATAAAGCCCGTCGCTGGTGCCAACCCAAATCTGATTGCTTTTGTCTTCATATAAAGTCAGGATTTTTTCGGCTTTTGGATTGTCGGGCAAAAAATTTGTGAACAAGGGGTTTTCTGTCGAACCGCGAAGCCCGTGCGGATTGAGTCGCGCCAAGCCTGATTCGGTAGCAATATAAATTGTCCCATTTCTGGTTTCGAGAAAATCGTGGACTTCGCGGTTGGGCAGACCATCGGCAACAGTAAAATTCGTCATTCCAATACCGTCAAACCGCGAGATGCCTTCGCCTGTGCAAAACCATAAAAAGCCGCGCGAATCCTGCTTGATCTTATCAACATAATCGCGCAGCAAACCATCGGCAACGGTGTAAGTTTTTATCGGTAACCTTTCGGCATAAAGGTGATTTATCGGAGCAGAAATCAGAATACAGAAAAGGATTAGCCAAAAAGCCTGTTGTGTAAAAGTCTCGAAAAATTTCGGTTGTCTGCCAAAAATCACGGTGCGAATACCTTTGATTGAAGATTTATCAGCAGATTATGGCATTTGCAAATTTTATAAACAAGCATTTTTTTATAAAACAAAAAAGCCGTCCAATCTGAACGACTTTTTTACTCTTTACTGGTTACTGTTTATTTTAATTACCTAATGCTTTAGCGGCATTTAAACGACCACCTGTTTCGATTTTTCCGTTGAGCGAATCAAGTTTGTCAACTGACTTCAAAAGTCGGTCGCGTAATTTATCAACAGTCATCCTCGGATCAGTAGCCAGAATCAATGCGGCAACGCCTGAAACTTGCGGAGTTGCCATCGAAGTTCCGGATGCTTCACGATAGCCGTCATTTAACCAAGTTGAAAGAATGTCTTTACCTGGTGCAGCAATATGAACCGATTTAACTCCATAGTTGGAAAATCCGGCTAATTGGTCGTTGCGGTCAAGTGCGGCAACACTAATAACATTTGGAAGTTTATAATCCGAAGGATAATGATGACGTTTATCATTATTGCTCGAATCATTTCCGGCGGCAGCGACAAATAAAATTCCTTCTTCACCTGCAGCGCGGATTACGTCTTCGAGGGCTTTTGAATAACTGGTTGAACCCCAGCTTGCGCTGATAACCCGAACATTAACTCCGTTTCGTTTACGGTCAATGGCGTAGTTGATAGCTTCGATCGCATTTTTGGTTGAACCGAATCCGCTTCTGCCTAAGAATTTCAAAGGCATAATTTCGACTTCCCAATTAATTCCGGCAATTCCTTCGTTGTTATCGCCTTCTGCACCAATGACACCGGCGCAATGTGTTCCGTGACCATTTTCGTCCATTGGATCGCTTAGATTTTCATCAGCATTAAATCCAAATTTATCGTTGATTGTGCCGAGTTCATCATCTTTATAGGCAGGAACATTGTCAGGGCGAATCCACATATTAGAGGCTAGATCACTATGTGTATAGTCAACGCCTGTATCCAGAACCGCAACCACAACTTTTTTCGTTCCCTTAGTTTTTGCCCAAGCCTGAAGAGCACCAATATCGGCTTTTTGTTTGCCGCCGTTTTGTCCGACATTGTTCAATGCCCATTGGTCATTAAACATCGGATCGTTCGGAAGATTAGCTGTATCTTCGACACGCTTGAATAAATCTTTCGGACTTTGACTTTCAGCCGGATCGAGCTTGATTTCAAAATTCGGCTCGGCATAATCAACCAAATCACTCATTTGGCTATATTGCTCGGCAACTTTTGCGGCATCGGCATTATCAAGATCGTCAATTGCTACCAAACCCCGGACAGTTTCGATTTCATCTTCAACCCGGTCATTATTTTTAGCCGCAAGTTTATTGATGTCCGCTAAACTGACATTTGGTTTGAATTTGACTAAAACCTCAGCTTCACGGTCATTGACTGAACGCGGAACAGCGACGGGTTTTGGCACTGCTTTAGTCGAAGTTTTGTTGACTGCGACAGATTTGTCTCTTGATACCCATTGGGCGATTTGTCCGGCGATTGCTGCTAATCCGATTAAAACAGCTGCCAAAATAATGTGAATCCAGATATTGTTTCGATTCATTTTTTACTCCAAAAACAAAAGGCAGAGCATTTATAAAAACACTCTGCTTTTCGTTATCCTATGATTCGATAATGTAATTTTTACCTTTAAAATCGCGCAAACGGATTTGGTATTTGTCTGCCCGATACTCATAACTTTTGCCGTCGGCTTTTAGATCTATCTGCCAACCGCTGGAAATCATTTGCATCGCCATTTCACCTTTCATCGGCACACCTAAAGAGGTATTGGGAAAATCTTTTTCAGCCACCGAAGCAAGCTGAATGTCATTTTCCGCAATCCCCAAGCGATGTGCTAAGTCTGTTTTTGCTCTTTTAACTGCGCTTTCTTGGCTAAAACTCACTCTTTGCACTTCTCCTTAAACTTTAGAAGCATCGTAAATTTTGCGCTTCTTTTTTTGATTAGTCAACGAAAAACTATACGACTTTTGCTGCAAAAAAGTTTTTTCTAATTTTTTTTGCGCCTAAGTTGAATAAATTGATTGATTTCAACCAACGCCGGAATGATAAAAAATGCACACGCCACGCCTAAAATTATTCCTGTAATTGTCCGCGAAAGATGCGTATTTTCCCAAATATCAAAAAAGGTCAGCGAAAAATCAATTCCCATCGGAACCATCGCCGCAAAAAGCCAAAAACGCGGGAAAGAATCGGTATTATTTAACTCTCGAATGAACGGATAGATGATAAATCCAAGCAAAAATCCGGCATAAAAGCCGAAACAACGAGCGCAAACTGCAAATTGATATTCGTGATAGTGATAGGAACGTGCCGAAATTTGATGGCACATATAACTGAAAAGACGGTAAATCGGCTGTGAGATTGATTTAATGCCGTTTGCTTCAAAAATCGGGGCGGATACAATTATAAAAAGCCACAGAAACGCAATCGCAGTTGCAATACCCCACACCCAAACCGCTTGACGCTTTTGGATGCCAATCATATTTTGCGGAACATAATTTTCGATTGCTTCAGGCATTTTCTAAAATTTAACGCAAAGTTGCCAAGAAGCAAAGACGCAAAGGAGGAAGATATAAAAAAACTTTGCGCCTTCCAGTCTTTGCGTCTTTGCGTTAAAAATCCTCTTAGAATCTAATCACAGCATCCGGTCCGCCTTCGACGTGAACGGTGTCAACGAAACGAATATTTTTAGAATCGGTTGTCATTACTAATGAATGTGTGCGTTTGCCTGCACCGAAGAAACGAACTCCACGAAGCAATGCGCCATCTGTTACGCCTGTCGCCGCAAAAACGATTTTCTTGCCGGGAGCCAAATCGTTGGTGTCATAGATCTTATCCGGATCTTTGATTCCCATCGAAAGCAGACGCTCCATAACTACTTCTTTGGGTGGCACTTTGGTTTTGTCCACACCTAATTTATCTGCATCAAAAATAAGTTTGGCTTGGATTTCGCCATTCAGACATTTCATCGCGGCGGCGGTTATCACCCCTTCAGGCGCACCACCAATTCCCATCAGAGCATGAATATTGGTTCCGGCAACTGCGGCTGAAATTCCTGCCGAAAGATCGCCATCGGAAATCAGACGAATTCTCGCACCTGTCGCGCGAACATCAGCAATCAGTTGTTTATGCCGTGAACGGTCAAGGCACATGATAGTTAAATCATCAATATCACGTCCCAACCGGCGGGCAATATTTTTCAAATTGTCTTTGACCGGCGCATCAATATCTACTGCGCCGCGACACGATGGACCAACCACGATTTTGTCCATATAGATGTCAGGAGCATTGAGCAATCCGCCCCGTTCCGAAGCCGCCAGCACCGCAATCGCATTATTTGCACCAAGCGCACATAGGTTTGTGCCTTCTAATGGGTCAACCGCAATATCAATTTCCGGAAAAGTTTCGCGAATCTCTTCCGAATATTCACCGCCGCCGACTTCTTCGCCAATGTAGAGCATCGGAGCTTCGTCACGTTCGCCTTCTCCAATGACGATTTTTCCGCGCATTGGAACGGTATCCATCACTTGCCGCATTGCTTCAACAGCAACGTGGTCACTGTGTTTGCGGTCACCTTGCCCCATTGTTTTAGCGGATTCAATTGCTGCCGCTTCCGTTACTCGTAAAAATTCCAGTGCCAACTCGTGTCCTGCTTTCATAATTTTTCTCTTAACTAGCTATAATTTATTCTAATGAAGGCATTTTAGCACTTGTCTATCGGTGTTTGACAAGTTATGCTTTTCGATATTACGTTTTTATTTAAATTTATTTTACAAACGGATTTTAAGGAGATTGAGAAAAAGAGATGACGTATATCGTAACCGAGCCGTGTGTTGATTGTAAATATACCGACTGCGCGGCAGTTTGTCCGGTCGAAGCATTTCACGAATTAGCCGACAGACTTTATATTAACCCCGATTCTTGTATTGATTGTGATGCTTGCTTGCCGGAATGTCCGGTCGAAGCGATTTTTTCGGATATGTCTATTCCCGAAGAATGGATGGATTGGCTGGAATTAAATAAAGAAGCCGAAAACTATCCGATCATCAGCACCAAAAAACCAGCACTTTACGGACAAAACTGCAAAGGTCAACCAGAATAGTAGGTAGGTTAAATTTAGAATTTGAGGTTAGGGGAAAGTATTTTCTCTAACCTTTCAGTTTGCTTGCTGCCAAGTATCACTCTATTTCATTTCCAACGAAATCCCACCCGCAAATTAAAAGGTGAACTGACAGTTCTAATCGGTGTTTTTCCAACTGAATAGCGCGAATTGAAAATATTTTCGAGACCGATAAAAACTTGCAGATTTTCCTTCATTTTTTTCGCCGCAAAAGCATCAAGCTGAAAATAAGGCTCTAATTCAAAAGTATTCAAATCATCATCAAATTGTTTGCTTGCGGCGCGTCCTTGAAAAGCAAAACTCCAATCTTTTCGTGCATAACGGGTTTGAAAAGTTATCTGATGACGCGAAGTCTGCGGAATTCTCAATTTTTCCAAACTTTTATTTGCGGGAAATTCAGCAATTATTGAATCGGCAAATAAATACCCGATTGAAAAATTAAGACCTTTCCAATGAGTTTCGCTTTCGATTTCCATTCCGCGCGAACGGGTTTTTCCGACATTTTGGCGTTGCCGCGTAATCAAAGTCGGCGTTTGGGCTAAGGTAACATTTGAAACCGGATTGGAAACGTCTGTCCAAAAGAAATTTCCACGCAGGTAAACTTTTTGTTGACTGAAACTTAAACCACTTTCAAAATTTGTTGCTTTTTCGGCTTTCAAGTTTTCATTGGCTAAAGTTAAAACGTTTCCAACTCGAAACGCACGATAAAGTTCATTCAAACTCGGAGCGCGAAAACTCTGCGAAAGTGAAGCAAAAAGCGCGAAATTGCTTGGCAATTGATAAAGAACCGAAAGTTGCGGACTGAAAGCGTTTTGGGCGCGTTTCGGAAAAACTGTGGTCGCAGTTAGATTAGTTGAAAGTGTTTTAGTCGCGCTCAATGCTCTGTGATTTTGCCATGAATCAAAACGTAAGTTTCCAACTAAAACGACTTTTCCAATCTTGGCAAAATCCTGAAAATAAAATGCGTAAGTCTTTTCGCGTCCGCCTGAACCGATCAATGAAGTTGCGCGATTATTTGCCACAGCGATTTCATTACTTGCGCCGCGAACTTGTTTTGTTTCAAAGCCTGCGAGAAACGTTTGATTTTTAAGCGTAGTCGAAAATTGACTCGAAAAACCGAAATTTTGTGAAGGAACGCGCTGAATCCGGTTCAAACTTTCGCTATTTCGATTGCTTGCAATAGTTGAAAATATCTGGTCATAAACTTGTGTTCCGCCGTAGAAAAGCCAGTTCAGTTTAGATTCTCGCCAAACGAAATTACGGTTTCCACCCACAACGATTTGTCGTAAATGCGTTCGATTGGTTTGCAAACCGGTTCCGTTTGAACGAACTTCGCCGAAATATGCAGGTTTAACAAAGATCTCACCGAGAGTTTTGAAATTTCGCGCAATTCGTCCGCTGAAATTTGAATTTTTTGACCCCGAAAATTGGTCAACTAATTCGCGTTGCGTTTCGTCAACTGCAATATAACCTTTGGTTTGAAAGTTTGAAGCGATGAAATCAAGCGTCCAATCTCGTTGTTTGAAGCCAAAAAATGTCGAAGCCGAAAGAGTTTTTTGCATTCCGCCAAAAATTTCGGCTGAAAAAGTAAAATTTTCTTTGGTCTGACGCGGAATGATATTAATTGTTCCACTTAACGCGCTGCTTCCATAAAGGCTTGACGCACCGCCGCGCAGCACTTCAACTCTTTCAATTGCAATAGTTGGGACACGATTCCAGAGAATCCAGCCGCCAAACGGATCATTGAGCGGAACGCTTTCGAGCAAAACCAGCGAACGGCTTGCTCCGCTTGAACCGGTTCCGCGAAAAGATGCACCTTGAGTGGTTGGATTAGCATTTCGGCTATTTGAACGGCGGAATAAATTAAATCCGACAGTTTGCCGCAAAATATCATCAATAACAGGTGAAGCATTACTTTTAACTTCTACATTGGAAAGAGTTACAATACTAGCCGGAGTTTCTTCCAAACGAGTTTGGGTGCGGTTTGCCGTTACGACAACTTCCTCACGAACGCCCGGTGTTGGAGTTGGAGCTTGCGAAAAAGTTATCGTTGCAAAAAAGGCGAAAGCGCATAAAATTGCAAAAGATTTAGTTTGTAAAACGGAAATAAACCTCATTTGAAAATATATTTAACTAGGAAAGATTTTCAACGCAAAGTCGCAAAGATGCAAAGCCGCAAAGTTTTTAATTCATTTCATTTTTAATTTTGCCTTTTTACTTTTTACTTGAACTCTTTTGCCACTTTGCCCCTTTGCGCTAAATTTATTTTTTGAAATTATGACTTCACAAACTAAAAAGATCCTTGTCCTTTTCGGCACGCGTCCCGAAGCGATAAAACTTGCGCCAGTCATTTTTGAACTGAAAAATAATCCGCATTTTGAAACAGTTGTTGTTTCATCCAGTCAGCACACCGATCTACTCAAACCATTTTTACAAATTTTCGACATTAAGGTTGATTACGATTTGCAGGTGATGACCGACAATCAAACACCAAATTCGGTTTGCGCCAAAGTTTTGCAAGGTTTAGATGAAATTTTTGAGACGGAAAAGCCCGACGTTATTTTAGTTCAAGGTGACACAACTACTGCTTTTGCCGGAGCCTTTGCCGGATTTAATCGAAAAATTGCAGTTGGACACGTTGAAGCCGGTCTTCGCTCAGGCAATCTTTACAGTCCATTTCCCGAAGAAGCAAACCGTCGTCTGGTGACGCAAATCGCCACTTTTCATTTCGCAGCAACAAAACGGAACTGTGAAGTTTTGAAACATGAGGGAGTTGGCGAAAAACAGATTTTTTTGACCGGAAACACGGTCGTTGATGCACTGCATTTCGTCTTAAATCATTCAAAACCAAGCGAAAAAATTGCGGAATTGCTGGAAAAAACGCGCACTTTCAAACGAATTTTGCTAACTACACATCGGCGCGAAAGTTTTGGTGACAAAATGAGTGGCAATTTGCTAGAATTAAAAGAGTTTGTTTCACAGCAAACTGATACTTGTCTTATTTTTCCTGTTCACCCCAATCCAAATGTTCGAAAAATTACCAATGAAATTTTAGCAAATCAGGAACGAGTGTTTTTACTTGAGCCGCTTGATTATATTGATTTTACGGCGTTAATGAAAGATGCTTGGTTAATAACCTCGGATTCCGGCGGAGTGCAGGAAGAAGCCCCGAGTTTGGGTAAACCGCTCCTTGTCTTACGTGAAAATACGGAACGTCCGGAAGCTATCGAAAGTGGTGTGGCAAAGTTAGTCGGAGAAAATTCACTTTTAGAGATGCTCAACGCCAATTACAATGACGAAACCTGGATAAATTCAGTCAAACAAACTGAAAATCCATTTGGTGACGGAAAAGCGGCGAAAAAAATTGTCGAAATTTTAGCGGGAAATTAAACCACAGAGGCGAAAAGACGCAGAGTTTTGCAAAAAATATTTTGTGAATTTTCGTGTTTGTTCGTAGCTAAACAAATGAATCAAAATTCTAAAAAACATCTTTTGACCATCCTCGTGGAAGATTATTTCCACGTTGGTGCGTTTGAGAATTTGATTCAACAACGCAATTGGTCAAATTTTGAGCCGCGCTATGAACGCAATACGCTGAAAACACTAGATTTACTTGATGAATTAAAGACCAAAGCCACGTTTTTTGTTTTAGGCTGGATTGCCGAACAAAATCCAAAGTTGGTCCGTGAAATTGTCGCTCGCGGACACGAAGTTGCCAGCCGCGGATTTTATCATCGCAGCTTAAAAAATCTGACTAACGAAGAATTTCGGGAAGATTTGCGAAAAACTAATCGGGCATTAGAAGATGCGTGCGGACAAAAAATCATTGGCTATCGAAGTGCGGAAAAACTTAATTTTGAAAAAGATTCTTGGATCTTTGATGTATTGGCAGAAGAAGGTTTTGTTTACGATGCATCTTTTTTACCAAGCCGCAAAGATGAAAAAAATAAACGAATTACGCATCAAATTCACACCAACGGTAAAGCAATTTGGGAATTTCCTTATTCCACCAAAAATTTAGGTTTTGGTCTGTTGCCAATTTCGGGCGGAAATTATTTTCGGCAAATTCCTTACACACTGATGCGAAAAGCGGTCAGCGATTGGGATCAGAATAACGAAGAACCTTTCGTGATGTATTTTCACGTTTGGGAGCTCGATGCAGAACAACCGCGCATTAATGCCGCTTCGACTTATAACCGGATTCGTCATTATCGCAAACTCGATAAAATGGAGTGGATCATCAAAGAAAATCTGCAAAAGTATGAATTTACAGGCGTTGCTGAGTTTCTAGGGGTAGAAGTCGAGAGTCGGGAGTCAAAAGTTGAGAGTCAGGTTGAAGTAAAATCAATCAAAAATCAAAAATCAAAAATCAAAAATCAAAGCGTCAGTGTTGTGATTCCGTGTTACAACGAAGAATCCGCTTTGCCTTATCTTGCTAACACTTTGCGAAGCGTCGAAGCTGAATTGAACGAAAACGGTTATCATCCAAACTTTATCTTTGTTGATGATTGCA
Source organism: Pyrinomonadaceae bacterium (assembly GCA_035438525.1). GTDB lineage: Bacteria > Acidobacteriota > Blastocatellia > Pyrinomonadales > Pyrinomonadaceae > JAIBCC01. Next base: position 193 of record DAORIL010000012.1, on the reverse strand, counting down.
GTAAAGACAATACTTTCAATCTTTTACACGAGCTTTTCAGCAAAAAGGAAAATGTCGAAATTGTCCAACACGAAAAAAATCAAGGCGTAGCGGCGGGAATTATGACAGGTTTGCAAGCGTCAAAAACCGAAATCGTTTGCTCGATGGATTGCGACTGCACCTACGATCTCCACGCATTGACCAACATGCTTCC
>DAORIL010000011.1:13450-26016 GCA_035438525.1 Pyrinomonadaceae bacterium | reverse complement strand
CGATTTCGGCTGAATTTTCCAGCTTAAAGGCAAAATTAGGTTTGGCTTCTCTGATTTGATTTAGTTCCTTTTTGAGTGCTGTTTCCTCAGATTTATCTCCAGATGAGTTTGCCCGAACTTCATCAATTTTTGTCAACAGATTTCCGGTTTCTACTTTTTGTTGGCGATAAAAGGTATTGATTGCTTCTTTTTCAGCCATTAAAAACTCACCCGGACTTTTGAGTTCGACGATGTTTTGGCGGCGTAAATCAATTTTCGCAATCTGTCCGTCAAGGATTTGATTTGTTTCAGCAGCTTTCCCGCCGGATTTGTTTGTTTCAATTCCATTAATTTTTTGTCTCTGTTGAATGGATTCGAGTCTATTTTGTGCATCTTCTCGCGCACTTTGCCAGACCGCTTGGTTAAACGGATTGAGAATTTCCTTTGGTGTTACACCGTTTTCGAGCTTAAAATCAATTTCCGGCAGAGTTTCAGTAATGAGTTTATTTATTTCTGTTCGAGTATAATCTTCCGGGATGCGCGGAATGTCTGCGCCTAATCTGATGCGCTCATAACCTTCGGTATTTATTTTTCCTCTTGGCTCAATAATTTCCGCCTGTTCAGATAGGGTTTGGTCGTAAATAGACGGCTCTTTTTCCTTTCCTTCGAGGTTGATCGCTTCTTCATAAATTTCTTCAAGATTCAAATTTTCGCCTTTAATATCAAAAACCGACTCTTGAATTTCGTTCTGTTCATATCCGGCAAACGGCACAAATTCGATTTTATCCAACGGCTCAAGCGAGTGCATTTCTTCCGCCAGAACTGAAATTCTTTCAAGAGTTTCGTCAAATTTCGACTTTTCTTCAACAGTTTTGTTTTCATCGCGTTCGTTAGTTTCGTTTTTGCCTTCCAGGGAGTCATACATCCAACCAAAAACTTTAAGTTTGGTTTCGCCGTCTGCCGTCAAACCTGAGATTTTATTGCCGTATTCGACCACCATTGGGGCGAGTTCTTTCGCCCGTTCTTCATTCTGCAAAATTTTACCTAATTTTTCGACAGCGTAATTTTGAGTTGTTATTGACAAAGGCTCGGAAACGGTCAATTTTTCCTGCGGCACGATCAGATTGCCGTCCACAACATTTGCGCCGCGCTCGTAAATATCGCGGGCAAACTGTGAAGATTGTCCCAAATAAGAGGCTTGCTCACTGCGGTTTCTGCCCTCCGTTTCATTGATTTTTTCAAAAATTCGGTCATTTTCGCTAAAACTTAGGATTTCATTGATTGTTCTTTGCGTGCGCGGATTTAGATTTTGCTCTTGTTTAATTGAATTATTTTGACCGATTTCGATTTTTTCACTTTTGGTTTTTTCGCCAACCCGTTCATTTTTAAGATGAACATTGACTTTCTCAACCGCCATTTTGACGACATCAGCGTGACACATTTCGCCGTTGCGACAAGCGCAGGCAATCGTAATCTGTTCGCCTTTATCCAACGAATCGCTCAAAAGTCGTAGCCCATCCCGGAAATTGTCCTTATTGGTTTTGTAATCAACCCGCAGTCGGTCCGCGTAATCGGCTAAGGCTTTTTCTGAGTCTATTTTCAGCGCATCAATTTCTTTTGCCGTCGGCGATAAAATTTTCAGGCTAATCGTTTGAATATTGTCCAAATCGAGCAGACGTTTTGCGGTTGGAATTTCATTACCCGCGCTCTGCACAATTACTTTGTTTTCGACCGAAGTTTTTGGGGCAAAATCTTTTGAAGTTTCTTTGATTTGATTATTAAAACCGATTTCAGCCAATTTTTCGTTTAGGTAAGCGAAAGTTTGCGGAGCTTTTTCTTCAAGCTGCGCGAGTCCGGTTCCGAGTCCTGCCTTTGGAATGACGATAATTTTATCGGGCGGAATTTTGCCAAAGGCTTCGTCAATCGCTTGTTTATTGGGGGCAAGTTCCTTATCGCTAAAAAAAGCACTCGGATTATTAGTCGGAAATTTTTTGGTCGGAATGCCGACGGCGTTTTCTTCGCCGCGCATCTCTTTGGCTTGCCCGCCGAAGCCGCGTCCGGTCAGGTTATCGCCGAAAAGAAATATTTTATCCTTTTCAGCACGAACATCATCGCGGGTAATGTAGTCGCGGATTTCAATTTTTGCCAGTTCGTCTTTTTGAATGACATTAGATATTGCGTTTTGGTTGATTTCGGTTGTATTCGGCATATAAATAATCTCTTTTGGAAAGAGCAATTTTTATGCCTTAATCAGAAATTAAAATGGAATTTTATCTTGTTCGCAAAACTCGCAATTTTCCAACTCAAGTTTTGATTCCCGATTGCAATTTGGGCAAATCTCCAATCCTCTGCCGAATAGTTCATTTTGTTTTCGCACATTTTCAATTTGTTCTAGCGTAGCGGTCATCATCATCGTCAGCGCGTAATCTTCGGCATTTTGTAAAAGTTGTTCCATCACGTTCGGTGGCACATTTATCATTTCCATTTTGATATTTTATCTCCCTCTTTCTTGACTTAGAATCTCTACGTTATTTTCCCGAATTTCAATCGTTTTCTCTTCTGATTTCACCTCATCCTTTTCAATCTCAAGGGGCAATTTTTGTTCATTAACTGAACTCATTTCGGTAGATTTAGTAGATTCTTTTTCAGCACCAAAACTTTCCAGAATTGCTGATAAATTTTTTGCCTTTGAATGATCAACCGAGTCAAGAATTTTTTGCAATTTCGTCGCTTCGGATTTATTCTCCGTTTGATTGATTCTAAGCTCAATCGTGATTAATTCCTTCGGCGTAAAAATAGGCTGATGATGATAGCGAGTCGCGCCGAAAAATGATTTTGTTTTGAAATTATTGGTAAATTCGCCCGCAACTTTCAATAAATCTTTCGCTGATTTTAGATTCTTTTTAAGTTCGATGCCTTTTTCTTTAACGATTTTTTCGAGCGTATTTCGCGTTCCTCTTTTTTCCCGATTTTCCAGAAAATATTCGAGCGTTTGGTCAAACAGCGAGCCGCGTGAATCAAAGCGAACCTCCGAAAGTGAGACGAATTTTGCTTCACCGGATTTAGGGTCTGTAACCTCGAATTTCTGAAAATCTTTATTCTGCTTAAAGTCCGCGAGTTCTTCTTTGCAGCGGGTAATTTCGATTTCGCTCATTATTTCGCGGGCGATGGTGCGTCCGGCGATTATTTTTTCCTTCGACTCGTTAATTGAATCGTTTTCGTTTTTACTCAAGCCTTGCACGTTTTCGATGAGCTGTTTTTGCTGCTCCCAATTTTCACGATAAATATCTGCCAATTTCAAATCGAAGGCAAATGATTCAACTTCGGTGAGTTCGGCGGCTGTAAATTTTGCCGTCAAATTTTCTTTTTCGGGTTTGGTGTCATTTTTGTAAAAATCCTCCAGAACTTTTTGGATGGATTTTTCGCCCGCTAAATCGCTCGTCATTCGGTCATTTTTTTCGCTCAGTTTCTCCCCGATTGCGGCTTTTATTTCTTCCAGTTGTTTAAGGCTCGTCTTTTCATCAATCAAACCGATTTTGCTGAAGATTTTGCTGACTTTTCCGACAATTTTTTTCTCGTCCAGCTCCTTCTTTTCAATCAACGAATCAACCTTTGCAAGAGTCCATTTTTTACCGTCAATCTCAATCGGAAACGCTCGCTTGTGATCGTTAAAATCTTTTAATTGCTTTTCCTGCCATTGAAGCCTGAAATCCGTGAAAATTTTCCTGACTTTAAGTTTGGCGATTTCATCATCAGAGCGAGTCGGCTCACCGCGCTCAAGACTCAATTCTTTTCGCACCTTTTCAAAATAATTGGCGACGCGAATATCTTTTTTCTCCAGACTGTTTGCTTGAAGCATTTCCAACTCATCCGAACTGATCAGCGGAATGGGAAGTTTTTTATTTTCGCTTTTGTAAGACGCACGAATTTTTTCCGCCAAAGGTTTGATATTTTTGTAATGGTTTTCACGGGTATTTAATTCACGATTTTCTTTGACTACTAAGTTATGCAGAATCGTCTTGATCCGCTTGATACCTTCGGCGTTTTTCTCAAATTCATTCTCGACCAAGCTTTTCCTTAACTCGTCCTTTTTTGCGGCATCGGTAATATTCTGTTTATTTAAACTTCGATTCGCCCGTTTTTCAGCGCGGCGTTCCAAATCAAAAAGCGACATTTTTCTTGGTTTTTTAGTGATTTCGTCAAAGATTTTAAACCTTCTTTTATCGCCGTGATTCACCAACGACTCTAGATTTTCCCGTGTCTTTTCAACGTAAAATTTTGCCAAAATTGCCTGAGCCAAAATTTCCCGTTCTTTAATCATTTCAACTTTCGATTTTGCTTCTTGGAAGTTTTCTATTCTTTGAGAATTGTTTGATTTGTTTTGACTTTTATTGGCAATCCGGTTTTGTGCGTTATGATCATGTGAGTTTTGCTGTTCCTTTTCCAGCACAATTTCGTCGAGTTTTTGATTTGCAGCTTCAATTAAAATACCAGACTTAAATATTTTTCCTTCACCTATTTTTTCGTAATGCGGCAAAAGATTGACGGGAATTTTATTTAAACTTTTCTTCTCCAGATTTTTATCGAAATACTCCTTCTGAATAGCGATGTGAACGTGCGGATTGTCCGTATTCCGGTGAATACCCGCCGCCCAAGCTAACTTGTCCGCGCCGATTTCCTTTTCAAATTGCTTCATCGCGTGGCGCGTGATTTCTTTGATTGATTTTTGCCGCTCTTTTTCATCTTTGCCTAACCGCTCGTAATCTTCCGGCTTAAATGAAAGGACAAGGTGATGCAGTTCATCATTGCCGGGTCTTTTATTGGAGATGCCGTTCTTTAATAAATCATTGGCTTTTTCGACTATGGTTTTGTCAGAATATTCATTAAAAATTTCACGCTCGGACTGCTCACGAGCCGCGTCAATTTTGCTGTGGGCAATATAATGGACGAGTCCGCGCGAACTCGATTTTTTGGCTTGGACCGAGGCGATGACTTTCATTAACTTTCACTCGAATTTGTCTGAATTGAAGACTGCAATAGTTTGGCTTTGATTTTTTCGATTTTGGTAAAAAGATAAAGCATTTCTGGTTCAATTATTTCCGCTTCAAAATTGTGATGCCCGGCAATCTTTTCAAGTTCGACAAGCGAATGTTCGACAAGTCCCAGGATATTTCGATTGGCAAAGTCGGTGCTGTTTTTCTTTTCGATTTCAACCGGCGAAAAATACTCGATCAGTTTGGTGAAAATTTGATTCAGGTAGGACATACAAACATTCGTCATACAGTAAATTTCGCTGACCAGAACGCCGGTTAAATAGGAATTTTCAGTTTGTTTTTGTGCCAGCTTTTCCATTGTTCGGGCGTGTTCTTCGAGTCGTTCAACTCTCGCATCCAGACAATCGGATTTAATGAGTTTGTGTTTTTCGTTATTGATGAGCCAGTCGAGTTTTTTGAGTTCGCTTTTTTCATCCGTAAAATCAAATTGTTTGCCGCGCAAAGCAAGCCGAATAAGTTTCTGCGTGATGACACTCTTTTTCTCGCCGCTCGCACGGGCAAGTTCAGCAATTTTTTTCTCGTCCTGTTTGTATGGTCTGACATACATAGACTCGCCTAAAACTTCCGCCTCGATGTTATTTGTTTTGCCGATTAATTTTCTTTTTTCCTGCTCTCTCATTGATTTTTAACTGTTGCAATTAATTTAATTTTTCTCTGATTTCGGTCAGAAAATCTCTGACACCGTAACCTCTTTAATTGCCTAATTAAAGAATTAGCGAAATTCTCATAATTCTTTAATTGTTGAAATAAAAGCATTTTACGCTGTCAGAAAATTCTGCTTTGATACAGAAGCAAAATTTGTTCCTAAACTGCGTGAGATTTGAGTTTTCGGCTGATGCGAATTGTTTTTTTTGTCATTTCTATGTAGTTGTCAGAATCTGACAGCCGTAAATCCAGCTTTTCCAACATTTAATTTCTGACGAGCGTAAAATTGCGCTCTATCCTGTCATACAAGACAAGCCGAATTTTGTGTTCAGATATTTTTTGCGGTGTTTGAGTGATTTGAGGCTCACATTCTTTGATACGGCACGAAAGTTGTTTATGGGCTTTACTGATTCTCGGAAAGGGAAGAAATTCTAATAATTTTTAAGAGGAAAAGATGAGTGAAATAAACGAAACAAAACAGGGAGCCGGCACAAAAACTGAAATGCCGATTCTGCAATTAAACCGATTAAGCTACGCTAAAATAAACGGCAAAATTCTGGAAACGACCAATGCCAAACTCGAAAAATATATCCAATATGCAACCGAGCGAATGAGGACGGAAATATCTCCCGGTGATGTCATTGAACACGGTCTGAAATTACTTTTTGAACGCGATACAGGCTTCAAAGATTGGCTCAAGAAGAATTGAACGGTTAAAGTTTTCTATTCCCCAAAGCCCGGTAAATCAACGGGCTTATTTATTTGTTTTCAGAATTTAATTAGACTTTTTCAACTTTCCATAAAGGCAACACATCGGATGAATAGCGTTGACCTTTTCTATTCTCCAAATCAACCCAAGTTATTGAGTCTTCGTCCTGCCAAATATTTCGGACATATTGAAGCCTTCCAGCCCCCAACAGCCCGGATTTCCAACGAACCAAATCTCCAATTTTAATGCCGGCAAACTCGTTTAAATCTTTAGTCTTCATAAGTCTTCATTTGCACTTTAAAAACATCTAAACGATTAGAGCAAGTTCCGTATTGAATCCGGCAATTTGCGAACGGTATTTTGACATTAAATTACGGGCGACCAAGGCTTCCGCAGTTGTCAAAGACGATTTAACGGCAAACCGTTTGCCAAGCTCGCTGTCGAATTTATTAAAGCCTTGCCCGTCCGCCCGTTTTGCGCCGTCGCACGCGGCGGCTAAAGTTTTTAACCCGTCGTGAATCATCTTAACCGTGCTTTCATCGGGCGTTTCGCGCATCATCAAAGCAAGTCTGTCGAGCGTGTCTTTATCAAGCGATTCTTTTCTGGTTGCGGCGGCACGGGAAAGCCGATCAGCGGTTTCCTGAAACGGGCATCCTGCGTGTCCGCGCATCCAGTTCCATTCGATTTTGTGAGTCAGACAAGCACTTATCAGGCGTTCCCAAAACTCACGATTCGATTTCATCCGGTTTTTTCCCGTCATCGTTTCGATAACGTATTTCGAGTCGGAAAAAATCCGAACTTGGGCAGGACGATTAAGCGTTTCTAAGCCAACCGCACAGGCTAAAATTTCTGCTTTCTGATTGGTCAACGCACCCAAATAACAAGCCTTCAGTTTAATGCGCCGGTGGTCTTCGGTCATCAAGACGACTCCCGCTCCGGCTTGGGCAGATTCACTGCCGTTTTTCAGACACGAACCGTCGGCATAAATCAAAACTTTCGCAGTTGATTTTTCCGGCATCAGCATCGGCGAAACGAGTTTTTCAACTTGCGGATTTTGAACGGAAATAACGGAAGTCATTGCTTTATTCTCCTCAACTTTTCTGATTCAAATAAAAAAGGGAAACCCGCGAAGTTTTATCTTCCAAGGTTTCCCAATCTTTTTTATTTGTTTTGATTAGTATTGTCCGGCAAAGGCTTCGTCGCCCGCGTCCATATCGCGTATTGCCGCCAGCATTTCGGCTCTTTCTTCAGAGTCCAACACGATTTCCGCTTCAATCACGTTTTCTTCTGAAGCCGTCATCTGATTGTTTTCCTGCGCCGGAATCGTTTCTTCAGCCGCATCTTGAACTGCTTTAGCCGCGTTTCCACCGGCAAATTCAAAGTCCTGCAAAACGACATCCGCACTAACGCGTGCGTTGCCTTCGCGGTCAAGCCACGGGTTGAAGGTCAGTTTGCCGCGAATGAGAATTTGGTCGCCTTTGGAAACGTATTTTGCAAGCGTTTCGCCTTGTTTGCCGAAAGCGGAAACATTATACCAATCGGTCTTTTTCTGTTTGCCTTGTGCCGTATTGCGAACACTGTTCGAGGCGATTGAAAAGTTGGCGACGGGTGTGCCTTGCGGCGTATAGCGCAATTCGACATCGCGCCCGGTGTTTCCGAGAATTGAAATTGTTGTTGACATAATTTTTTAAGCTCCTAATTTTTATTATTTTTTGTGTTTGGCAGAATCAACAAATTCTGTGTTTCTGCCGATTTTTCTGCTTGCCAAATCCTGATTGGCATAACTTGCTAACCGCTTTTTTCTTTTTCGGTTTAACAAGCGAAAGGCGAATTTTCTCTTCCGCCTTCCACTCACTTGCCAACCGCATATTTTTTGGATTTTTTCTGCCTTAAACTGAGCGTGGAGTAACTCGCACGACTTGTTTGTTTGTGTTCGGTTGACGTTGCAGAAACGGCGGTTGAACTGTTTGCTTGGTTTGTGAAATCTCTTTACTCACAGTCACTTTAATTGCAGTTTCGCGGGCGCGAACGGCTTCCCATAACTGTTGTTTTTCCTGTCGCGGCAAGGTTTGAATTCCTTGGTCATTGTAAAGAAAATATTTGAAGTAACGTAGGCGATTTGCCGAAGCCGCGTTGATCTCAAGAAGCGTTTTTCGAGTCGTAACGGAAGTCTTTCCGGCAAGCCGGACTTCCTGCGATTTCGCCGCCGTGTTAAGCGCGGTGAATTCTTTGAGGGAAAGTTTTTTGTGTTCTTTGAAATCGTCGTAGGCTTGTTTTTTAAGCCGCGCAACTTTTGCTGTATCAACGCATTTACGAATACTCAAATGCACATTTTGATAGTTTTCACGACGCAGGCTGCGAAGGTGAAAATCGGCTTGCATCTGATTCCATAAAATATGGCATACGCCGGCGACATATTGCATTTCCTCAAAATCGGGATTTACTTCCTGCGTGCCTTGATATTCAAACAAACGACCTGATTTACCAGTCATAAAACGGCGAACACTTCTCAGGACTCGGTGCGGATAAAGCTCATCGAGTTTCGCCGCCAGCCAATCGCTGAATTCTTCATTTGAAAAGGGAAGTTTAGAAAATTTATCAATCGTCGGCATCGGTGTTGAAAAGAGTGCCGGAACGCCTTTTTTCATCTCTTTTAATTCCTGCTGCAAAATGCTTTGGGCGACCACAAAATGACGAGCTTTTTGAGCCGCCGCGCCGCCGATTCGATGACCGACAAAAATCAGACTCATCTCTTTAGCAAGAACGCGGGCGTGTTCCGGCAGATACGAAGCATCAATTTCATTGTTGAGTTCATAAACCACAACGGAATGCTGTCCGTCACTCATCGAAAAACCCAAAACGCCGTTTTCGTCGTATTGCTCTAATTTTTCGTAAGTTCTGTAATCTTCATCGAGTTCTTCGACAGATTTATTGCCATCGCTCAAGAAGTATTCAGCAAACTCATCGGTGCGAATCTTGGTGATTTTCGAGTTGCCAATGCGACGAAGAATAAAGCTCATTTCTTCATCGAAATTCGGAGTTTTCGCAGGGAGCGGCGAAAGATTTTTCCGTGCTTTTTCGACGCGGCGTTTATCCGCAACGGTTAATTTTTGTTCGGGAATTTCGGTTTCGGTAAATTCAATTTCGCGGTCTTCAATGGTTGCCGTAACCGCTTCCATTTGTATTCCGAGAAGTCCCATTTCCGATAAAACTTCACTTGTGCCGCGACGACGGATTTCGCCGTAGTAAAAAGCGGCAATTTGTTCGAGTTCATATTGACTTGCATCGGGGCTGGCAATAGCTTTGACGCAGCGGACAAACTCGCGTCCGTCCGTTTCGTCTAATAGCGTTTTAACGGCGTATTCGAGCGAAAGAATTTTTACGCGCTCAAACGGTTTCGGTTCTACGCCGTCGGCAATTCGCACGACCACATCGCCTAGCACGGAAAATTCTTCCAATTCGCGACGATAAAAAGGGAATTTTTGCAGGTGTTTGCACCAGTCCTGCTGCGGTGAACCCGAATCTTCGGGGCGAAAAGCCAGCATCGGGCTTTGGGGAGCGTTCATTTTAAGTTGATTGATATTTAAGTTATATTGATCTGCCATTTTTACCTCTAAAACCAACTGAAAAGTTGGAGCAAGTGCTTTTCTTTTAAGGGCGACACTTGCCATTCACCCAAATTTAGTTAAAGCACTTTTTGGCAGACCCGAAAATCCCTTTTCTGCTTATTTTGAGAGCGTTAAATGGAAACCGCTACCCGCGTGAGATTCAGCGGATAGCGGCATTTGGACAGGTGGATTTGTGAGAAAAACTTTTTAGTAATCCAGATTTTGATCGGCAATTTCCTGCACATCGCTAATGACCTCGGTTTCAACCGAATATTCTGCTGTTTTTACGCTTGCGCCGCCCGTTTCGTCCGCGTCGCGCTCTTGACCACCGACGAACTGAAAATCCTGAAGCAGTAAATCCGCGCTGACCTGCGGCGTGCCTGCTTGGTCAAGCCACGGATTAAAGGTCAATTTACCTTGAATGAACAATTTGTTGCCTTTTTTTGCGTATTTCGCCAATGTTCGCGCAAGATTACCAAGCGCGGTAACGCGAAACCAATCGGTTTTTTTAACCGTTCCGTTTGGCGTTTTACGAACTGAATTCGAGGCAATCGAAAAACTGGCGATAAAAGTTCCGTCCGGCGAAATGCGCGTTTCCGGTGTGCGACCTAAATTTCCTAAAATTGATACTGATGCTGACATATTTTTTAATCTCCTTTTGTATATTGATTTCGCAGACGAACTCACTTTTTATTGGCTTTCGTCTGCGCTTTTTGTGTTGTCTGCCGCTTGTTGGCTGTGGATTTATTCGCCGCTTTTGTTTTTGTTTCTTTTTCGCCGATGCCAACAAAACGCGGAATAAAAGACGATAGAAAAGTAAAGCAGATGATTACGAAAAGAGCCTTTAAACAGAAACCAATAAAAGTCTTTCTCCATAACAGTTTCCAGAAAACTTTCCAAGGCAAAAACGAATGAAAATCTTCCCGTGTAATCGGATTATTTTTTCGGTAGTTGTTCATAAATTTCATAATTTTTAATCGAAATTCTCACTTCTCGCTCCTTTGCCTGCCGCCGATTTTTCTGTAATTAGCTTATTTTTTGGCTTTAACATAAAACCTGCCTTTATTTATGAAATTCGTGTTGGAAATCACACGCCAAAAACCGTCTTTCGCGCCGCTTTGGGCGCGTGAAGCGGTCAAGCCAAACAATTTCTTGAAATTATTGAGGGGTAATTTTTCCTTCCGGCGAAATATTGCCGCGTTTGAGTATGAGCGAAACAGAAAAATTTTCCGGTCTTTTTATTGGGTGGCGAATTTTTGCACCAGTGGCGAATTTTTGCACCAAGGCAAGAAATATCAAAAATAAAATGACATTCGACTCTATACAAAAAGAATTATGTTTTGTATCATCATAATCAGCTTAAGGCTGATTTTTTTACCGTGAAACATAAAAACATATCAATTCGTTCAGGTGAACTTTTGGCTTATTTTAATGAGCAAAATAAAGCGTGTTTCGATTACAAAGAGGCTTTTGCCGCCCTTTCCGATTCAAAGAAAGGCACGATTCTGGAATTACTCAGCGATATGACCAGACGCGGACTTTTAATGAGATTGAAAGAAGGCGTTTATTACATTATCCCTTACGAGCAGGATTCCGACTCTTTTATCCCTGATTGGCACGTTCTCGCCGCCTGTTTGGTGGGTGATTTGAACTATTACATCGGTTACTACTCTGCCCTGCAAATTCACAATTTGATTACGCAGCCCTCTTTAAAAGAACAAATTGTAGTTTCAAAACGCATCAGACCGTCTGAAATCGAAATCAAAAAAGTGCCGTTTCAGTTTATCTATCACAACGAAAAACATTTTTTCGGGGCAAAAAAAATATGGATAGACAGTTTCAACAAAGTATCCTGTTCGGATTTGGAAAAGACTTTTATTGACTGTCTGTTCAAACCTGATTATGGAGGCGGAATAGTTGAAATTGCTAAAGCGATTTATGCTTCAAAGGATAAAATCAAATGGGATAAATTGATTGATTACGCGATAAAATTCGATTCTCAAGCAGTTATCAAACGATTGGGTTTGCTCTTGGAGACGCTCGACATCGGGCAACAGATCACGGGCGATTTGCAAAAAATTAAAAGTTCGTCATACGTCATCCTGGATACGGAACTGCCTAAAACCGGAAAGAGAGTTAGCCGCTGGAGAATTCAGCAAAATTTAGAAACGGAAACGATTAAATCAGCCATTTACACATGATCAGACCTAAAGAAATACAGCAAAAGGCTAGAGAAGCAGGAGTCCGCGATCAACAGATCGAGAAAGACTATATTCTTTCGTGGATTTTAAAAGGCATCGCCGAACACGAACATCTGGCAAAAGTTCTCGTCTTCAAAGGCGGCACGGTTCTCAAAAAATTCTATTTTGAAGACTACCGTTTTTCGGAAGACCTTGATTTCACTTTACTTGATAATTCAATCAGCAATGAGCAAATATTCGCTTGGTTCGGTGAAGTTTTTGAATTTATCAAAGAAGAAGCGAATATTCCGCTTGAAATACTTGACAACAATGAATACGAAGACGGCGGGATAAATTTTTACATCAGTTATACCGGACCGCTCGGTGGGCA
>DAORIL010000011.1:0-13350 GCA_035438525.1 Pyrinomonadaceae bacterium | reverse complement strand
ACGAAGACGGCGGGATAAATTTTTACATCAGTTATACCGGACCGCTCGGTGGGCAGGGAAGCAACAAACGAGTCAAGGTTGATATTTCAAAAAGCGAAAAACTGGAATTCGAGCCGGTTATGAAATCTGCCTATATTGCTTATTCGGACATTGAGGAACATCAACTCTTGTGTTATCGCCTCGAAGAAGTTCTGGTTGAGAAAATGCGTTCGGTGATGCAGCGGATGCAAGCCAGAGATTTTTACGACATTTGGTATTTGCTGGAAGATCACCAAATGGAAATCGAATATTTTATGGGAGAATTTGCGGCTAAATGTGCCTCGAAAAACTTAAATCCGGCTGATTTTCCGAAGAAATTAGCCGAAAGGATGCCAAGTTACAAAGGACGATGGCAAAGTTCTCTGAGCGAACAAATTCAAAACCTGCCTAATTTTGAAAAAGCCGAGCGGGAAGTAAACAGACGATTAAGAAACATTGATTTCTCGTCAAGAAAATAGACTTGAAGATAATTTTTATCGGAAATTAATGTCCGATTCGCTTCAGCTTTTTAATCAGTCCGCCGCGACTGATGCCGAGTTCTTTGGCGGCACGCGATTTGTTGTTGTTGTGACTGTCCATCGCATTTTTTAAAAGGTATGTTTCAATTCGTTTGAGATATTCTTCCATATTTTCGCCGGACGTATAATTGGTAAAAGTTTCCGAAGTCGAATCTTCATATTTGTTTAGGGGCTGTGCTGAAATACTCGAAAGTCTGGCAAGAACAAGCGAAGAAGTTAATTCAATTACATTTTCCGAAGTTTTCTCGCCCTTGGAAATAAATAACGCGCTTAGACAAACCTTTTCGACGAATGACCGCAGCTCGCGGACATTGCCTTGCCATTCGGCATTTTCAAGAAGTTTGAGCGTTTCGTCACTCGCTTGAATAGTGCATCTGCTCCGGCGGCTGAATTCCAACAGAAAGACGCGAGCCAAAGAAACGATTTCGTCGCGGCGTTCTCTGAGTGGTTTCAGATAAATGGCGTGAGCGGCGATCCGGTAGCGCAAATCTTCGCGTAAAACGTCCAAATCACGGTGGGTTGCGTAAATAATTCGCACATCAACGGGGCGCGGACGGTTGCCGCCGACGCGGGTAATACATTTTTCTTCCGTGACCTTTAATAATTTTGCCTGTAAATTCGCGGGAAGTTCACCGATTTCGTCCAAAAAGAGCGTTCCACCCTCCGCCGCTTCAAATTTTCCCGTCTTTGAAGCAGTCGCGCCAGTGAACGCGCCTTTTTCGTAGCCGAATAACTCGGATTCGATAATTGACGGCGAAAGTTCCGCACAATTTACCGCTACAAACGGCTTTTGTGAGCGCGGACTTATTTCGTGAATGAGCCGCGCAGTATGTGTTTTACCCGTCCCGGTTTCCCCCAATAGGCACACGTCTAGGAAGTCGAAACCAGCGAGATACTTGATGTTCTCGGTTTCGCAAAAGTTATAATTCTGCATTTGACTTTTTATTTTTTACTGTTGCAATATAATTTCAAGTTTGAAATTTAGCTTGGTTCTGTTTTCTCTAGTTTCTAGCCTTTACGAAAACTTCCAACCAAAAAAATTCTTGCTCTAAATATAAAAACCCTGAAAATCGGCAAAGGTTACTTGAGGGATGAAAAAAAAATCACTTTTTTTTTCAGATTTGTATGTAACAGGCTGATTTTTGAAAAAAAATAAATTTAGAGAAAACGCTAAAGACTCTTTCGCTTACAGCAAAAGAATCATTGAAACAGTCGTTTTTTGATTTAACTGACAATGATCGGGTCCCTTTTTGAGAACTTACAACCTATTCCGAAAACGGAAGATAAAGATTCGCAAAATGCCGAAGGTTTATCTTACGATGCAGATTCGGATGATTATTTGCTGGCATCATTGCCTGTAGTGCAAAAAATCGTCCGCCGCAAAACCGTGTCTTCCTTGTGGCAGTCCGAAGCCTCGGATCTGGTGCAGGCAGTAGCTCTGCGTCTGCTTAATTGGCGCAATAGAAATCAGGAAAAAAGCGAAGAGATGTCAAAAGATGAATGGCAATCATTCGCCGCTAAAACCGCCTATAACGAAATCAATCGTCAATTTGCCGATAATTCATTGAATGACGTTTCGCTTGATTCGGTTCAAGAAGCTGCTGCCGCAGAATATCTTGCAGGGCAATCCGAAACTGAAGTTTTTTCGCTTACGCTTGAAGTCTGGCAAAAGATTTGCAGTTTGTCTTTCCGCCAGCGGCAAGCATTACTTTTAGGCAGTCAGGAATTGGTCGTTTACCTTCTTAAAATTGGAATTACCGACGAAGAATTAGCCGAAAAATTAAATTTGACGACAGGTGTTTGGGCGGAGGTAAAAAACAGATTACCTTTGAAAAATGTTCAAATTGCCGAATTGTTAAAGGAAATCGGTAACGAAAACAGTATCGAAGCGTTTGTCAAATCAATGAAAAAAGCCCGGCACGAAGCCCGTGCAAAAGTGCGGAGGGTAACAGAAAAATGACTAATTTCAAACATTTAACGCAAATTGAACTTGTCGCATATCACAGCGACTCGCTCGCAAAAGACGAACGGCACGAAATCGGCAAACATTTACTAAACTGCGCCGAATGCCGAAAACTGCTACCGATGCCGAGCGTTGAAAGGTTTTGGGCGGCGATTATGACCGATTCGGAAATTCAAGACGCGCCGCAGAAAGAAGATACCGAGAACTTTCTATCATCTTTATCTTCATTAATAAAGTTGCAATCCGGCTTACTTTGGGGTGGCGCGGCGTTACTTATCATTTTTTGTTTTTCGTTTTTGTTGTGGTCAGGTTCTACGGATTCGAGCAACGAAGTTGTCCAAACCTTTGATAATGAATTAAGTTCGGAACTCACTTTTCCATTGCCGGTGCAGACTACGGTTAAAGAGAATCCGGCATCATCAACTAACTCGAAACGCGTTGAAGTTATGCCGACTCCGAAAAACTTGAAATTAGATTCTCCGAAACCGAAGATTTCTCAAAACAATTTAAGTCAAGATTTCAAAAAACCTACCTCAAAGCAACCGGATGAAACTATTTCCGCGACGAGAGGCGTTTCCGCCAAATGCAGTGAAAATAGGGAAGTCGAAATCGAGTTGTCATTAAGCAAAGAAAATTTGGTCTTTAAGTGGAAAAAAGTTCCGAAAGCGGTGAAATATCATTTGTATATTTCGGATGATGAAGAAATTCTGATTGACGAATACGAAACGGCGGATGAAACAACTTTCGTTTTGAAAAAGCCGCTCGACCCGCTTAAAACTTATAAATGGAAGATTATTATTACCTTGGAAAACGGTCAGACAATTCCCGGACCATCAAACAAATTTACAGTCAAGGATTTTCAGACTAAGCAAAGCAAGCCGGAGAAAAAGATTTCAGACAATCGTTGCGGAGAAGACAGGTAAATCGGAGTGAGAAAAATATGAAGATAGTAAAAGATAAATTATTTACAAAAACGGCGACGGCGAAAGGATTATTATTTGTTTTGACAATGATAATCTGCACGGCTGCGTCCGTCTTTTCGCAAAATGCGGACGTTTTCCCGATTCCCGATACTTATAAAGTCGAGGGCATTCCGGCAATCAAAAACTCCGAAGTCGAACATCTTTTTTATGAACCGTCGGCAATCAAAAGCAATTTGATTTGGGATGCGGACGGAAAAAACCGTCGAATGCTGATAACTGATGCGACAAATAACATTTATCTGCAAACTACGCCCTTATCAACGCCGGTTAAATTGATTGATAAAGTTATCCCTTACTCGCTTAAAACAAACCCGAACGGTGAATCTTTTGCTTATTCATCCGACCACGAAGACCAGGATAATTTTCAGCTTTATCTCTATGATTTTAAGGAAAAAACACCGAAGAAATTGGTAAATCTGACGGGCAAAGACGAATCCATTGACTCGTTTATTTGGAGCAAAAACGGAGATGCTCTTTATTTTATGAGAATGGATTATGAAGCCAAAATGAGTAAGCTGTGCCGTTACGATTTTCAAGCCGAGAAATGTTATCCGGTTGAATTAAAAGGCTCTTGGGATGTTGTGCAGGACGATGGAAAAAGATTGCTTCTCAGATATTTCAAGGCTTCGAGCAGTCAATTTATATACGTTTATGATTTGCAAACGGGTAAACTGATGCCGGTTGATGAAAAGGGAACCAGCCGAAAGGCGTTTCTTGCCCAAGACCGGGTTTTCTGGACGAGCGAAGGCAATGAAAACTGTCAAAAAGAGTTGTGCATTTATTCTTTGGATTTGAAAAACAATAAAACGACTGAAGTAAAACTGCCTGCCAACATCTTGAATTTGTATGACCTAAAAATCTCGCCCGACGGAAATAATCTTTTGTTGCAGGAAACGAAAGACGGCGTTGATCATTTGCGCGTTTTTCGGCTCAAAAAAGACAAAATCGGCAAGGAAATTCCGCCGTTTATCAACGGTTCGTATGTTATCTGGAACACTCGTTGGATGTCCGATAGGGAAGTCGTTTATACGCTCGAAAACAACGGCAAACCGGCTTCGATACAGTCTTATAATATAGAAACCAAACAAATTACTGATTGGACGAAAGAGAATTTGCCCGCACAGCTTCAAGGCAAAGTGAAATCGCCGCAAATTTTCAAATGGAAGTCTTTTGACCAAAAGGAAATTTCCGGCTACATCGTCCGCCCAAACAAACAGGAAAAGAAATCTCCCGTGCTGATCTTTGTTCACGGCGGACCGCAGATTCTTGACCGTCCCGTTTTCAGTTCGCAAGACCTTCGATTGGTCGCCAATCTTGGTTTGACGATTATTCATACGAACATTCGCGGCTCATCCGGCTTCGGCAAAGAATTTATGGATGCCGATAACAAAGAAAAGCGCGGCGATGCCGTCAAAGACATACAATCTTTGCTCGATTGGGTAGAAAAGCAACCTGATTTGGACGCAAGCAAAATTTTCCTGCGAGGAGAAAGTTACGGCGGATTTATCGCGCTTTCGACTGCTTTGCAAGAGCCAAACCGAATCAAATCCGTCATCGCCGAGTATCCGCTCGTTTCGATTCGCGGAATGCTCGGTCAAAGTTGGGTTAATGAAAGTGCCAAAAGTGAATACGGCGATCCGGCGGACGAACAATTAATGAAAAAATTAGACGCACTTTCACCGCTCAACAATGCGAGCCGGTGGAATAAAATCCCTCTGTTTTTGACCAGAGGGAAACTCGACGAACGAAATCCTGAAAAGGACGTAACCGACCTGAAAACTCAGTTACAAAACAATGGTTCAGAGGTGTGGTTCATATATTCGACAACTTCCGGTCACGGAGTTAGCGGAAGGTATGTTTTCGCAGCGATGTATCAATTTCTAAAAAAACAAATAAATTAAGGAACAATAATAAGATGAAAAAAATAAAATCACTTCTTTGTATTGCTTTACTGTCAACCTTTCTGGTTGGCACGGTGTTCGCCGGTAACACAACCGGCGGAAATGGAATTTTCGACTTTTTCGGCAGAATTGCTGAAGCAGTTTATTCGATGGTTGCCGGCACGGAAACTTGCCGTCCCCGTGAATGTCAAAACTGCCGACCTGACCAAAAGGACGATGATGGTAATTGCAGACCGACTGAAAACTAATCGTATGCAAACCACTAACAAAACAAAGCAGATTTTGCAGTGTATATTTCTGCTTTGTTTTGCTTTTATTTTAAATATCTCGGCTCAGGTTTCCGATATTTCAAGACAAATCGGGCAGGCGCAAATCGAGTTCGACAACGGAAATTACGGTAAAGCCGTCGAACTTGCCGAAAATGGAATCGAAAAGGCACGAAAATCCAAATCCAACTTGCTTGTTTCAAAAGGATTGGAGGTGATTGCCATTTCGCAAATTAATTTGCAGAAATACGACTTGGCGGAAATTGCGCTCAATGAAGCACTTCAAACTCTTGCCGAAAATGAAGTTGAGGCGATGCAAAAAGCGCAAATTTATTTTCGTCTGGCGTGGCTTCGTCGTTCTCAGCGCAAATACCGGGAAGCCTTTGAGTTCGGCAAAAAAGCCCTTAAAATCGCGCCGGATAACGGGCAAATTCAGGGTGAGTATTTTCTAAATATCGGTCGGATTTTGTTTTCTTCGGGCTATGATATTTCAGCCATCATTTGGCTCGAAAAAGCCGAAAAATCGTTTGAAAAGGAAAAAACAAATTCAGCTAAACTTGATACTTACAGGTTTTTGGCGTTGGCTTGGGCATCAAAACTGAATTATCAAACGGCTCTCAAATACAACGAAAAACTTATCTCTTCAGCGCAAAACACGCAATTTAAGTATAAATACCGGCAAGCGTTATTTGAGTCGGCGACCAATTTGAGCGCAACGGGACAACCCCGAAAAGCCTTCGCCAATTTGGAAAAAGGCTTGAAGGCTTCGGTTGATGAGAACAATTCCAATCAAATTTGTAATTTCTTAAACTCTTTGCTCCTCACATCTTTAGATAAGTATGATGTTGCGAAAGCCCGAATCTATTTGGAGCAGCTTGAAAAATACGACGTAAATAATCAATTCGCTTTTGAAAAAACTCTGGGAAAAGCGGTTATCGCGGCATTTACAAACCAATCCGATATTGCCGAGAATCTTTTCGCGCAGTTGGAAAGAATGGAAAACTTCTCCGAATTTATGCTGCCGCTCTGGAAAATCAGAGTCGCTAAAAGAAACAAGGATTGGGATCAGGTAATTCAGCTCAATCAAAAAGTTTTGGAGCTAACGCTAAGGGACAATTTCCGGGATGATCTACCCGCCGTTCATCTGGATTTTGCGAAAGCCTATTTTAATCTCAATAAACAAGAAATATCACTTGAACATTTGGAAAAATCGCTGGCGATTATCGAAGAAATTCGGGGATCAGAAAATACTAATTTGACACTCGGAATTCTCGAAACTTATCACAATGCTTACCGGCTTTTGACACAAATCAAATCCGCTAATCCCCAAGAATCATTTGAATTAGCGGACTTTTTGAAAGCTCGTTTTCTCAAAGGTAGAATTAGCAATTCATCCGTCAAAAACGAAGCAATTATTTCGCCTCAAACGCGAAAATCGCTCGAAGAACTGTCGTTGAAATTTATTAATGACGAGAACCTCGCCGACGAGATTGGGAAAAGTGAGAAACTTATTACAACCAAAATTCCCGAATTAAATCTCAATAAGCCTGATTTGTCTGAATTAGGGGGAAATTCAAGTTTGGACAATACAGCAGTTATCTCCTATTTTTTCACATTGGATAAGAATCTGATCGCCTTCGTTTGGGAAAAAGGCAAACAACTCCGAACGATTGATCTTCCCGTTTCAGAAGACGAAGCAGAAGTTATTGCCGCGAAAACACAGAATGACATTAAAAATCGCGTCTTTTTTAAACGCGACGGCAAGACGATTTACGACAAATTAGTTAAACCGCTTGCTTTGACATCCAAACACATCATCTTCGTTCCCGATAAATCTCTCTGGAAAATTCCGTTTCAAGCCTTGAGTTCCGATGGCGAAAAGTATCTGATTGAAGAAAAACTTATCTCTTACGCACCTTCGGTTTCGATTTTGCTTGACCAACTCAAAGCAACGAAGCCGAATCGTCAGACTTTGCAAGCTTTCGCCAACTCATCATTTGAAACCAAGTTGCTGCAATATGTGAATTCGGAAGCCGCAACCGTTGCCGGAATTTACAACTCCAAGCCGATTATCAATGCGACTGCCGGAGATTTTAGCCGCCTATCAGAAAAGTTCGACATTCTGCATTTTTCGATGCACGCTGAAGTCGCCAGCGACCAGCCGTTGGATTCTTTTCTGGGCTTTAGAAAAATCGGAGGCGACGACGGACGTTTGACTGTCGAAGAACTTTTAAATATTAAGTTTAAAAAGGGAAGTTTGGTTTTTTTGGCATCATGTGACACGAACAATGTTTTGAGCGGCGAAGGCTTGGTCAGTTTGGCGTGGGCAATGATGGGTTCGGGCGCAACGACGGTTATTTCCGCGCAATGGGAAGCCAACGACAAATCAACTGCAATTTTCACGAATTCATTTTACAAAAATTATAAGCAGGGAAATTCATCCGCCGAAGCACTGCAAAAGGCATCGTTGGAGCTAATTAAAAACAAAGCGAATAATATGCACGAGCCATACTTTTGGGCTGATTTCAGCTTAAGTGGCGACTTTAGATAGGATAAATTCTTCTGTAAGATTCCCTTTCTATAAAAAACTATTTCCGGTTTTTAAATAAAACAGTTATTTTTGTATTAAGTTTTGAATTGAAATTATCTTTTTGAACTTCATTTAATTTAATACAATGCAAAGTCGTCCCGCTTTTACAAGTAATGCTAACAAACCCCAAACTGATGCGATTCAGCACGTTACAGGTCCGCTTTTAATTATCGCAGGTCCCGGTTCGGGCAAAACTTTTACGCTGGTTGAGCGCATCGTTTATCTTATTTCCAATCACGGCGTAGCTCCCGAAAAAATGCTGATTCTCACATTTACCGACAAAGCCGCCGGTGAGTTAAAAACCCGCGTTTCAAATCGGCTCGGCGAAATGGGTATTAAATTTAATCTCAATGAAATGTATCTCGGCACTTTTCATTCTATTTGCCTGCGGATTTTGGAAGAGTTTCGAGAATTTACACGCCTTCGCCGTAATTACGGGCTGATGGATGAATTTGACCAGCAGTATTTTCTTTATCAGAAACAAAAGCAGTTTGGGACGATTGAAAATATTGCGCTTTTGACTGGCGGTTCAGAAAAAACCTCTTCTTGGAAAATTTCAGATAAACTCCAAAATTTGATTAACAAAATTTCGGAAGAAGCGGTTGAGCCGGAAGTTTTAACGAAATCAGCAAATGAGGAAGTCCGCGCACTCGGTCAAACCTGTCTTTTATACCGAAGACTTCTCGAAGAAGAGAACGCACTTGATTTTTCGACCATTCAATTTGAAACACTTAAACTTTTGCGTGAAAACGAAACAGTAAAACATGCTTTGCGCGAAAGATTCGAGTTCGTGATGGTTGATGAATATCAGGATACGAACACGATTCAGGAACTTATTTTGCGCGAATTGACGGGCGAAAATCCGAATTTGTGCGTTGTTGGCGACGACGATCAAGGTCTGTATCGGTTCAGAGGCGCGTCAATTCGCAATATTTTGGAGTTTCGTGAGCAGTTTGCTGACGGTGTTTGCGCCGAAGTTACGCTCTCGACAAACTATCGTTCGCACCCCGACATAATTGAAAAATACGATTCCTGGATGGGCGGACACTTTTGGGATCACGACGGCAAAAAGTTTCGGCTTGAAAAGAAGATCGAAGCGCAAAAAGACAAAGAATTTCCAGCAACTGCGGCAACTGTTAGAGTTTCGGGTGTTTCGCCTGAAGAATGGCATCAAGAGATTTTGAACCTCATCAAGACTCTGAAAGAAAAGGGAAGTCTGACCAATCTCAATCAAATCGCTTTTCTTTTCCGTTCGGTCAAAAATAAGAAAGCGGTCGCACTTGCCGAATTTCTTGAGAATAACGGGATTCCGGTTTATTCTCCGCGCTCGAATATGTTTTTTGACCGCGAAGAAATTCGCCTGATGATTGGTGCGTTGATTTTTCTTTTTCCGCAGTATGCTTCGATTAGAAAGTGGCATCCCGAAATTGATTTACCGATTTGGGAGTTTTACGACCAGAATTGCGTTCGCCCGTTTGTTGAAAAGGTTCGCGCTCCTGAAAACAAGTCGTTGCGCGAATGGATTATTCCGCTGGCGAAAAAGCATCAAAAACTCGCCCAAAACACGGATTATTCTTTCGCCGATTTGTTTTATGAGCTTCTGCAATTTCCGCTTTTTAGCAGGCTTCTCGGCACGGAAGCTATGGGCGATGTGCTGGAGTCGAGGTCGGCGCGGAATCTGGCGATTTTTTCAAAACTTCTCAGCAAGTTTCAGTATTTGCATAATGTTATCGTGCTTCAGCCGAAAGACCTTGATGATAAAATCAACCAGCTTTTTAATCAGTTTTTCCGGTTTTTGAAAGACGGCGGTATTAATGAATATGAAGATGTTTCGGAATACGCGCCGTCGGGCTGTGTTTCGTTTTTGACGATTCATCAATCGAAAGGTTTGGAGTTTCCAGTTGTTTTTGTCGGTTCGATGGAAGCTGTGCCGACAAGCCAACACAGCAAACTCGATACGGTTCTCGAAGATGAGTTTTACAGTCGTCCGCCGTTTGAGCCGATTGAAAAGACGAAATATTACGATTTTTGGCGGCTTTATTACACTGCGTTTTCCCGCGCTCAGAATTTGTTGGTTTTGACGAGTCAGATTATTTTGCCTTCGCGTTACACGCGGCGTTCTCCCTCGTCGTATTTGGAAGGAATTTGGAAAGAATTACCTGATTGGCGTGATTCTAGTTTCAAGCCGGAACTGCTTGAACTTGAACAGGTTAAAACTGTTTCATTAAAGCGTGAATATTCATTTACGTCAGACATCATTTTGTTTGAAAACTGTGCCGAGCAATATCGCTTTTTCCGCCAATTGGAATTTGCGCCGATCAAAACGAGTCCGATTCTTTTCGGAACACTGGTTCATCAAACCATCGAGGATATTCATAAAACGGTTTTGCGCGGTGAAGAGAAGTCTATTACGGAAGACAGAATTCGCACTTGGTTTGAAGTTAATTACGCGGCGTTGACCAAAAAAGAACGAGTTTATTTGGCGGAATATCCGCGTCTTGCCGCGCTCGAACAGGTTTTGCGTTATTACCGCCGTGAAAATCACGATTGGTCGCGTTTGAAGCAGGCGGAAGTTGATGTTTCGCTGGTTAAAGACGAATATATCTTAGCGGGAACGATTGATTTGATCCGTGATGAATCGGGTTTGCCGGACACGGTTGAAATCGTTGATTTTAAATCGGAAAAGAAACCTGATTTAATTGATGACCGAGAGAAAATCGAACGCTATCGCCGTCAGCTCGAAGTTTATTCGCACATTGTGATGGAGCGAACCGGTTTGAACGTCAGCCGGATGCACCTTTATTATACGTCCGAAGAATCGGGAAGTCCTTATATCACTTTTCCGAACGATGAAGCGTCAATCGGCGAAACAATCAAAACATTCGATGGCGTAGTTTCGCGCATCGAGAAAAAAGATTTTACAATCGCAGAACGCCCGAAAAAACTTTGTAAGAACTGTGATATGCGTTCTTACTGTGATGCGAAAGAACGAAAAGATTAAAATCTCTGTAAATTTCTGAAAATTTTATGACCGAACAACCGAAATTAGTTGACGTGCAACCCGCCGAGGTGGAGAAAATCGAATTTGAGCCGATTAAAGGCTATCCGATGCTTTATTGGAAAGGGAAGCGTCCTTTTACTTCTACGCAGTTTTATCCCGCACAACTCAAAGAAACATTCGGTGCGGATGTCAATGGCTGGCGCAACCGTCTTTATTGGGGCGATAATCTTCAAGTAATGAGCCATTTGCTCAAAGAGTTTCGCGGCAAAATAAATCTTATCTACATTGACCCGCCGTTTGATTCAAAAGCCGATTACAAAAAGAAAATCCAGCTTCGCGGGCAATCAATCACCAATGACCAGAACGCCTTTGAAGAAAAGCAATACACGGATATTTGGACGAACGACGAATATCTGCAATTTATGTATGAACGCTTAGTTTTGATTCGTGAATTATTGGCTAGAGACGGTTCAATATATGTCCATTGTGATTGGCATAAAGTTCATCAACTCCGATGTTTAATGGATGAAATTTTCGGTAATGGAAACTTCAAAAACGAGATTATATGGCAACGATTCAATTTTCGAGCAGATGGAAAGAAATTTGGTGCTGTTCACGATACATTGTTATTTTACACAAAATCTGATGACTTCTACTTTGAAAAACCATTTGTTTCATTCAATCCAAGTTACATAAAAACACATTTCCGACCAGATGAAAACGGGCGTTTATATAGATTAGATAATTTGACAGCACCTTCACACGGTAAAGATGGAAAACAGCTTTATTTTGGTGAAAATTTACTTTATCCGCCAGTTGGAACCATGTGGCGTTTTGCCCAAGATGGAATTACTGAATTATGGAACAAAGGATTAATCTATATTCCTGATGAAGGTGTGCCACAAGTAAAAAGGTATCTAGATGAAATTGAAGGACAGGCAGTTCATTCAATTTGGACAGACATACGAGGAATAAATTCTCAAGCCATAGAAAGAACTGAATATCCAACTCAGAAACCTGAAACACTTTTAGAAAGGATTATAAGCACCTCCTCTAAAGAAGGAGATTTGGTTTTCGATTGTTTTATGGGAAGCGGCACGACGCAAGCCGTTGCAATGAAACTCGGACGGCGGTTTATCGGCGCTGACATCAATCTCGGCGCGATTCAGATCACAACCAAACGGCTGATTTCCGTCGCGGAAGATTTACAGCCGAAAGCTCGCAAACTTATCGAAGAGGACGAAACGACGAAATACACGGGATTTGAAGTTTTTAACGTCAATCATTACGACGTTTTCCGCAATCCCGTGCAGGCGAAAGAACTGCTCATCGAAGCACTTGAAATTCAGCCATTGCCCGCGTCGCTGGTTTGGGACGGCGAAAAAGATGGGCGTTTGGTAAAAATTATGCCCGTCAACCGCTTGGCAACCCGCGCCGATTTGAACGAACTTATCGCCAATTTCGATTACAAATCTTTTCAGGCGAAATTTAACGAAAGTCCGCACAAACCCGTCGAAAAGATTTTGCTGGTTTGTATGGGACACGAAGCCGATATTGCTGCGCATCTGCAAAAAGAAGCCGCGCCTTATAAACTCGATATTGAAGTCGTGGATATTCTGCGCGACCGCTCAAAATTGGAGTTCAAACGCGATTCGGAAGCAAAAGTTGTAGCAGATGAAAAGGAACTGAAAATCGAAAAATTCTATCCGATGAACTTGCTCCAAAAACTCTCGCTTTTTCAGGAAAATGTCGAAGATTGGCGCGAACTAACGGAATCGGTAATGATTGATTTCAATTTCGATGGCGTAATTTTCCAACCGACTCTGCTTGATATTCCGGACAAAAACGAACTCGTCAAAGGCGTTTATGAAATCCCTTCGGACGCGGGAAACATTCGCGTAAAAATCACCGACCTCTTAAGCGAATCGCTGGAGGTTGATTGCTAAAATGCCGAAAAAGCAACAACAAACCGATTTAGGCTTCGCATTCTTCGGACCGCTCAGGGATTTCTATCTCGAAAATCGGCGTTTTATTCGTTCACACTACAAAGATTTATCGAAGAAATTTTTGGACTTCAACGATCCGAAAG
>DAORIL010000010.1:0-26025 GCA_035438525.1 Pyrinomonadaceae bacterium | reverse complement strand
TGGAAGCAGCGAAAAGAATGGAAGATGCGCTGATGGAAGTCTTTGAAGAAGGCAAAATTCGCACTAAAGATTTAGGTGGAACTGCAAGAACTTCTGAATTTGCGAGCGCAATTATTGAAAAATTGAAGAAAAGTTAAGATAGTTTAGAAAGTCGTGGAAGTTTAGGAAGTTTGAGGAAATGCTCACTTCCTAAACTTCCTAAACTTTACGAATGCCCCTAATTCTATGAGTTCAATATCACACGGCGAGATTCTGAAAAAAATTTGGAAGCATCTTGATTTGGGTGTCATTGACCGCGATCATCCGTTTCATCAAGTCGTTTTTGCAACCGTTTCCGATAATAAACCTGCGGTTCGCACTGTTATTTTAAGGCGTTTCTGGCGAAAAAATCCGCGTGGATTAGCTTTTCATGCCCATCTTGGCTCACCTAAAATTGCCGAAATTGAAGCAAACCCAAATGTTTCCTGGCTCTTTTATCATCCGAAAGAACGTTTCCAAGTTCGTATCGAAGGCATTGCCACTATTCACCGAACGGACGATTTAGCCGAAGAACAATGGCAATCAACCGAACTTTTCAGCCGACGCTGTTATATTGGCGAAGCACCTTCACAACTTAGCGAAAAACCAACTTCGGGACTCCCCGAAAATTTAAATGACCGTAAACCAACCCATGAGGAATCCGAATCGGGACGCAAAAACTTTGTAGTAATTTCTTCGACCATTGATTCAATTGATTGTATGGAATTAGATGTCAAAGGTCATCGCCGCTCACTTTTTGTCTGGAACGAAAAAGGCGAATTAGAAACTAAATGGCTGACGCCATAGTCAGAATTCAACTTTTTATTTGCAAACCGATGAGTAAAGTTTTCATCCATACTATTAGTCGGCTGAATTTTGCTGACAGAAAAGGAGAATAAACATGAAAACAAAAATACTCATTGGTTTACTTTTAATTTTTAGTTTTGCGGCTTTGCAATCAGTAAAAGCCCAATCTGCTCAACAAATAACGCTTCAAGTTGGCAGACAAACCAAAGTCTTTAATCGGAATTTAACCGTTCAATTTGTTTCTGTTCTGAATGACTCAAGATGTCCTAAGGACGTTCGATGTATTTCAGCCGGAAATGCTAAAATCAGAATCAAAGTTCGCAAAAATTTTGGTCCGTGGCAGACATTCGATATTAATTTATATCGGAACAATTCAGAGGTTTTCTTTAAAAATTACCGGATTGACTTTACCGATCTAAAACCGGATCTGAGGTCAAATGTCAGAATCAACCGCTTTCAATATCGGGCAACTCTGAGAATTACCAGATAAAAAAATTTGAAATTTAATTAAAAAGGAGCTTGCGTCTGACGTTACGTCATAGCGTAGGCTCTATTTGTGTGAGGGAAATTATGAAAAATTTCAGCGAAAAATTGTGGCAGACAAACGATTTTGCCAAACAAGCAAATGTAACTGTCAGAACTCTGCATCATTACGACCGGATCGGTTTGCTCAAACCGCCACGACGAACAATGAATGGTTTTCGACTTTACTCAGAGGCTGAATTTGCGCGTTTGCAGCAAATTACAACGCTGAAATTTGTCGGATTTTCACTCACTCAAATCAAGGAAATTCTCGGGCAACAGACTTTTGATTTAGCTCAAACTTTGAAAATGCAACGCCGATTAATTGAAGATCAACGCTATCGTTTGAATATAATTTTAGAAGCAATCGGACGAGCGGAAAATGAAATTAAGCAAAACAAAGAGACTGATTTAGAGAGTTTTCAAAAAATTGTTGAGGTAATGAATATGGAACAAAATTTTGATTGGACAAAAAAATATTATTCGGAAGAAGCGCAGGCAAAAGTTGATGAACGCAAAAAACTTTGGTCGCCCGAATTGCAGGAAAGAGTAACACAAGATTGGAGCAATTTAGTTGCAGATATTGAAGCGGCAATGAAAGACGGCACTGCGCCCGAAGATGAAAAAGCACAGGTATTGGCAAATCGTTGGCAAAATTTGATTAACCAATTTACTGGCGGCGATCCTGAAATTCAAAAAGGCTTAAACAAAATGTATGCCGATCAAGCATATTGGCAAACGGAATGGAAAAAGCCTTACAGCGATGAGGTGCAAAATTTTATTGTCGAGGCAATGAAATGCAAAAACTAAAAATGAGAGGATTAGGTTTCGGCTTAATCCTCGATAATTTTCACCGAAACTTTTCGCTCCCGCGCCCCGTCAAATTCGCACAAATAAATTCCCTGCCAGGTTCCAAGAAGAAGTTTGCCGTTTTGAAAAGGAACAGTCACATTTGAACCCATCAGAGAAGATTTAATGTGTGCATCGGAATTATGTTCAAAATGTCGAAAACCTTTGTAAAATTGTGGGATTAACTCTCGTAAAAACAACAGCATATCGTGTTTGACATCGGGGTCGGCATTTTCATTGATAGTTAAACCGCAAGTCGTGTGTTGAGTGAAAAGCACACAAATGCCTTGTGAATCGGACGGCAAAAGCCTTTCAACTTCTGCCGTGATTTCAATCATCTCTTCCCGTTGGTGCGAGCGAACTTTTATTGTTTCCATAATCAAATTTTACCGTAAAATTGACCGAATCAGGCAAATTAAGTTACAAAATAAGTTGTGAAATTCAATCTACTTAATCGCAAAATTCATTATTGGCTGTCAATTGCAGTTGCTATTCCGATTTTGATTGTTATCGCCAGCGGAATTCTTTTGCAGGTAAAAAAACAGTTTTCATGGATTCAACCGACCGAACAACGCGGAAAAAGTAAAACTGCAATGATTTCGCTGGCACAAGTTTTAGAAATCTCGAAAACCGTTGCCGAAGCCGAAATTGAAACGTGGGAAGATATTCACCGTTTAGATGTCCGCCCATCTCGCGGGATGCTCAAGGTTTGGGCAAAAAATAATTGGGAAATTCAGATTGATACAGAGACCGGTGCAATTTTACAAACTGCGTATCGCCGCTCAGACATTATCGAATCGTTTCACGACGGCTCCTTTTTTCACGATTCAGTAAAAATGTGGATTTTTCTGCCATCAGGAATTATTTTACTCATTCTTTGGCTGACCGGAATGTATCTGTTTATCTTGCCGATTTGGGTTAAGAGAAAAAGAAAAATTGCCCGCGAATAGAATCAAATGAATGCCAATAAGGAAATAGTTTGTTTGGTAAAACCTGCAATTTTCTATTTTCCATTTTTATTCGCGCAGATTCGCGTCTATTCGCGGGCAAATCTCTTACTTCCGCTTAAATTTATCAAACCACATCCTCAAATAAGCAATCTGCGAAAGGCGATTCGACGGGTGACGCAGACCTGCCGCGTTATAGCCGTGATATTCGTCATTGAGACGCACCATCGCAGTTGGAACTTTGAGCAGTTTCAAAGCGCGAAAATATTGTTCCGGTTGTTCAAGTGGAACCCGCAAATCTATGTCACCTGCAAGAACCATCGTTGGAGTTTTAACATTACCAACATAGGTAATCGGCGAACGGCGTAAATGTTCAGATGGATCGTCCCACGGTAATTTTTTGAAATTGTAATACCAATCCGCTCCATCTGTTGTGCCGACAAACGAATACCAATTTATCACGGGTTTTTGGGTAACAGCTGCTGCAAAACGATTGGTGTGTCCAACAATCCACGAAGTCAAAACTCCGCCGCCCGAACCGCCTGTGACGAACAAATTCTTTTCGTCAATATAGCCGCGTTTGATGACTGCATCCACACCGTTCATCAAATCATCGTAATCTTGTCCGGGATAATTATTGTTGATGGCATTGCCGAATTCTTTTCCATAACCGGTTGATCCGCGCGGGTTTGTGTAAAGCACAACATAGCCTTCAGCAGCATGATTTTGGAACTCAAAATTTAATCCAACGCCATACATTGAATGCGGTCCGCCGTGAATATAGAGCATCAACGGATATTTTTTGTTCGGGTCAAAATCGGGCGGTTTGACGATCCAGCCTTGCACTTTCATTCCCCCAACCGAGTCATACCAGATTTCTTCCTGTTCGCCGAGTTTACGACCTTCCAGCAGATCACCATTAACATCGGTAATTTTGCGCGGTGTCGGATTTTTGAGGTTGAAAACCACCACATCACCCGGTTCTTTGGCATCGGATAAAACTCCAGTCACAGTTCCGTTTTGGCTCATACTCGACGGCAAAAGTTGATGATTTCCGGTTGTAATTTGTTTTGGATTTCCGCCAGTAATTGGTGAAAAATAAAGATTGTTTGTGCCTTTATCTTCGGTCGCAAAATAAATTCCGCTGTTGTCTTCCGCCCACATCAAACCAAACGGCGTGCGGTCAAATGTTTCGGTCAAAACCTTTTTATTGCTTCCGTCAGCATTCATCAAATAAAGTTTGGAAACATTATAAGTATCGTCATTTCTATCCGAACCCAAATAAGCAATATATTTTCCATTTGGCGAAACAGCAGGTTGATTATCTTGTCCGTCACGGTCGGTTAATTGCTTAATTTGGGCAGTTTTTAGGTTGACAGAATAAATTTCTTGTCCAAAGCGAATGTATTCTGCATCGGCTTTTCGCACTGCGCTAAAAACTATCGAATTTGAATCAGGCATCCATTCAGGCGCATTGTGATTATATTCGCCATCGGTCAATTGACGCGGAACACCTCCTGCATCAGAGATCACAAAAATATGCGTAAATCCATCCGCATTGTAGCCAGAACCATCCGAACGATAGTTTAATTTATCAACAAAACGCGGCGGGTCGATCCATTTTGCACCTTCGGGACGCGGCGGCAAAACGGGGCGCATGGCAGAACGTGCAGGAACCAACATATTAAAAGCAATTCGTTTGCCGTCCGGCGACCAAGCAATATTTGAGGGTGAACGGTCAAGTCTGGTCAATTGCGTTCCTTCATCCGCTGTATCCATCCATTTAACAAAAATCTGCGCCCCCTGAGGCTGTCCGGGCGCAATATAGGCAATGCGTTTACCGTCGGGCGACCAAACTGGAGACCCCCCTTTCATCAAAAAGCGATTACGCGAACCGTCCGCATTCATAATCCAGATTTCGTTTTCAAAACGGTCGTTGATTTTATCCGTCCAACGCCGCGTGTAAAGGATTTGCGAACCGTCGGGCGAAATTTGCGGATTAACGACATATTCCCAATCCAAAAACAAATCAAGCGTTAATTTTTTAGAATCTTGCCCGAAAACATTGGCAAATAAAACAAATGCAATCACAAAAGCCGTCAAAAATTTTGTCAGTTTCATAGTTTCTCTAAATGGATTTGCCCGCGAAATACGCTAAACACGCGAAAAAGAAACCCCTTTTTTCGTGTGTTTCGCGTGTTTCGCGGGCAACAAATTATTTATTCCTCGTCACAATCGCCGGTAATTGTTTTTCCGAAAACATCTTATTAAATGCTGTAATGTCTTCAGCTTTAACTTTTGCTAAAATTGCCAGTTGTGCATCAATTCTGCCAACCAAATCGTCATAAACGACGTAAGCCTGATTAGTCGGCGGATAATCGGCACTGTCAACCGAAGAACCTAAAGCCGCGAGTTTATTGTTCAACTTGATTGGGAAGTTAAGCGCATCCTGCGAAGATTTGATTTTGGTTTGAATCAATTCTTCTTCGACAGCCGTAACTTTTTTAATGATGTCAGCGGCTTTATCTTTCAAATCCTTTTGGTCGGGTTTGAGCCGAGCCGACAAAGTTTCAAGCTGAGTGCGAATATCGCGGATTTCCAAAATCGCTTCGTGCGTTTCGGACAATTTCGCTCTTGTTTTCGAAAGAAAATCGAATTGTTTTTGAAATTCGGCTTGGGTCGTGGAAAGACGCGGATCGGCTTTAATTGTAAAAGGCTCAGTCGCAACAACTTTACCGTCAACCGAAAAACGAACCTGATAATTCCCTGGCACAACCTTCGGACCATTCAAACTCCCGCCCCACATAATCAATCCGGGCAACCCTGTCGCATTCGGCAAACGGAAATTCCAGATGAAACGATTTAATCCGATTTCCATTGGAACAGGTGCTTGTCCGGGAGTCGGCGGCGGAGTCGGTGCGCCTTCACGCGGAACATTTGAACTGAATTTACGAACGGATGCGCCTTTTTCATCCAAAAACTCAATCGAAATATCCTGTTTCGGTCTTTCTTTCAAATAATAATTGATAACCGCTCCGCTTGGAGGATTAGCCCCGATTGGTGCGCCCGCCGGAAGCTGGAAAAATCCGCCTCCGCCCGCGGTTCGGTAAGCGTCTTCGGGTTTGAAAAGAAATGCGTTCGCCTTTTCCGCATCGGCGATTTGATACAAAATCGGCAGGTTATCCAAAACGTAAAATGAACGTCCCTGCGTGGCGACAATCAAATCTTTTTCACGTTTTTGAATCGTTAAATCGGTAATTGGCGTGACGGGCAAATTCAAACGAAGCGATTGCCAGCTTTCACCGTCATTGCCCGAATAATACATTCCCATTTCCGTTCCAGCGTAGAGAAATCCTTTTTTGTTCGGGTCTTCACGAACAACTCGGGTAAAAGCATCATCGGCAATGCCCGTCACGATTTTTTTCCACGTTTTGCCATAATCGGTGGTTTTGTAAATGTAAGGTTTGTAATTGTCGGATTTATAGCCTGTCGCCGCAAAATACGCCGTGGCGGGGTCATTCGGTGAAGCCTCGATTGAATTGATTTGCAACCATTCGGGCATATCTTTCGGCGTAACATTTACCCAAGTTTTGCCGTTGTCGCGCGTAACCTGGACGAGTCCGTCATCGCTTCCAGTCCAAATCACGCCTTGAGTTATCGGCGATTCGGCAACGGTGAAAATCGTGTCGTAGTATTCGACGCTGGTGCTGTCGTGGCTGATATTTCCGCCAGAAGGACCTTGCTTAGATTTGTCGTTGCGGGTTAAATCCGGCGAAATTGCTTCCCAACTTTGACCTTCGTCAAACGAACGGAAAAGAACTTGAGCAGCGGCATAAAGTGCGTATTTACCATTGGTTTTATGCGGTGAAAAAAGGATCGGGAAATTCCATTGGAAACGATATTTTGTGCCTTCCGCGCCTGAACCCATCGGATTATCAGGGTAAGCATTAACATCGCGCAACTGCTTTGTTCTATGGTCGTAACGAGTCAAAAGTCCGCCGTAGCTTCCTGCAAAAATGATGTCGGAATTTTCAGGATGCGGGGCGATCCAACCTGATTCACCGCCGCCAACGTCATACCAATGACTTTCGTTAATAATACCATCCGCCGTTCGTGAAGGAATTTTAACTGTCGAATTATCCTGCTGTGCACCGTAAATATTGTATGGAAACTCGTTATCGGTAATTACCCGATAAAATTGCGCTGTTGCCTGATCTTGTTCCGTCCAGTTTTGTCCGCCGTCGGTCGAAACATTTGCGCCGCCGTCGTTGCCTTCGATCATTCGTTTATTGTCGTTCGGCGCAATCCAAAGATCGTGGTTGTCGCTGTGGGGCGTTCCAACCGAACTTAATGTTCTTCCACCATCTATTGATTTAAAGAATCCAACGTTCAAAACATAAACCGTATCGAGTTGCTGAGGGTCGGCATAGACTCTGAAATAATACCATGGACGCTGTGTGATCTGCGGATTATTGCTGACCATTTGCCAGGTGTCGCCCGCATCATCGGAACGATAAAGACCACTCTGTCTGGATTCGACCATTGCCCACAAACGATTGCTATCAACAGGCGAAACGGTAATTCCGATCTTCCCTAAAAGCCCTGTCGGGAAACCACGATTCTTACTGATTTCTTTCCAAGTGTCGCCGCCATCTTCCGACTTAAATAAACCACTTCCCGGACCGCCCGAATCAAATCCGTAAGGCGTGCGGCGGAATTGCCAAAAACTCGCATAAATCACATTCGGATTGTTTGGGTCGAGGATAATGTCATTTGCGCCTGTATCTTTATCTCTGAAAAGGATTTTTTTCCAAGTCTTTCCGCCGTCAGTAGTGCGAAAAACTCCGCGTTCTTCGTTACTTGCCCAAATATGTCCGATTGCCGCTACATAAGCAATATCAGGATTTTTCGGATGAATTCTGATGCGTCCGATTTGCCGCGTATCCCCTAAACCAATGAATTTCCAAGTCTTTCCGCCATCCATCGTTTTATAAACTCCGTCACCGTGTGAAACGTTTCCGCGCAGAGTTTCTTCGCCCATTCCAACGTAAACAATGTTCGGATCGGATTGTGAAACGTCTATGGCTCCGACCGAACCTGTTTTGACAAAATCATCTGTCACAGGCGACCAATTATTTCCGCCGTCCGTGGTTTTGAAAACTCCGCCGCCAACCGAACCGAAATAATAGACATTCGGTTGCGCGACGCTTCCTGCGACTGCACCGACTCGACCGCCGCGAAACGGACCGATCAAGCGATATTGCAAGAGTTTTAACGGATCAGATTTGGCTTGGGGAAAAGCCGAAATGGAAGAACCTAAAATTAGTAAAAAAGACAGAAAAGTGCTGACTTTCCGCTTAGAAAAAAGACGGGACTTGAACATATTGAACTTTCCTTTGATAAAGATTTAGAACTGCTATTTACGCATCAGTCTAAAGGATAGTTTCGGAAAGTTCAATTGAAAACTATTATTGAGTGTTATAGTGATGTTAATCAGATTTATACAATTGGCATCTACTTTTCAGAAAAACATTCAACCTCAAACAAAAAAGGACGGAGATGAATCCGTCCTTCAAATAATGGAAAAGCCTTATTTTATTACCATTTTTTAGCACCATAGCCTGAAGTAGCAGCAAAATTTGCATACATATTGTAATATGCCCATTCCAGTGCAAGATGAGTCGGGTAATCATATGCTCCTGTTTGCTTTATTTCACACCAGAGTTGAAAATCTCGGATATAATGAACTGTTTCAAAACCAAAATAATCCGTATCACCAATGGATTTTCTGGTAAATTCATACTCATCGTTTAATTGAGTTAACCAATCTTTCATTTGGGCAACCTCATCACCGCTCATATACATCGAAATTGACTTTTTAAATGGGTATCTATTAGGTTCCGGCACACGTTCTGACATATTATTATTTCTCCAAACATTTATAATATTGCCGACAAATCATTGATTTGCCCGACGTTCTCAAGTTACCTTTCAGACTAATAAAAAACGCCACCCGTGTGGGTAGTCACATAACCGACAAATAAAAACCGCAAATTATTGCAATTCAAACATTTGCAGATTTTGCCTTAAAATCTTTAAAATTATGGCTATTTCTGATTGGATAAATTACCAAGCGGGTAGTAAGTTTTCTGACTTTTAACACCAAATTATAAAAAACCTTTACCAACGATGATAGGCAGGATGACCGGGCTTTACCGCAACAAAAGTTCCGCGACAAGTGGCGCAAACCTTTTCATCGGCGATTAGTTCCGCTTCAATAATTGCTTTATCAGCGGTTGATTCGACAACTCTGGCTTTGAGATAAATGGTCGCTTCAAATGGAGTAGGACGTTTTAGTTTAACGTGAAAATCCGCTGTCACAGTGCAATCAGGTTCGGTTTTGCCGTTCTGCTTCATCAAAAAATAAGCAGCGGTCCAATTGGAATGACAATCAAGTAAGGCACCGATAATTCCGCCGTTGAGCATTCCGGGAAATGCCTGATGATGCGGTTCGGCGTGCCATTCGCAAACGGCTTCATCACCTTCGACAAAACTGCGGATTCGCAAACCTTTTTCGTTTTGGACACCGCAACCAAAACAAATTCCGTTTGGTGCGTAAGTTTCCTGAAGAGATTTTTCTTGGCTCATAAAATTCAAACATAGATTATCACAAATTCGATTGCACTTTTAGGTTAAATTAGCGTAAATTAAATTTCACTTTCAATCTTTTCTTAAACAAATAAATATGGAATCAGTTGCAAAACCGGAGCGCACATTGCTCGATATGAACGGCTATCAATGGACGGTAATTTTTGCCGCTTGGTTAGGTTGGGGATTCGATGTTTTTGATGGTTTGTTGTTTAACTATGTCGCGCCAAACTGTGTGCCGACACTTTTAGGATTAACCATCGGCTCGCCCGAAGCTAAAGCCGCAACCTTACAATGGACAGGGATTTTAACCTCAATTTTGCTGATTGGTTGGGCAATCGGCGGAGTTTTGTTTGGCAAAGTTGCCGATAAGATCGGTCGAACAAAAACTTTATTGCTAACAATGCTGCTATATGCGATTGGAACAGCTGCCTGTGCATTTGCGCCGAATATGTGGTTTTTGATTATCTGCCGGATTATCGCCAGTTTAGGAATCGGAGGTGAATGGGCAGCAGGTGCGGCAATGGTGGCAGAAGTCGTGCCTGACAAACGCCGGGTCGAGGCGGGTGCACTACTCTATACCTCTGCACCGATGGGATTGTTTTTAGCTACCTTTCTAACTTTTCAAATCACCGGAGTTTATTTTAACGATCCGGCAGTTTCGTGGCGATATGTTTTCTTGTGCGGATTAATTCCGGCGGTAGTCGCATTTCTGGTTCGTCTTTTTGTCAAAGAGCCTGAACGCTGGAAAAAAGTCGCCGGGGAGCAAACCGCAAAAATCTCTGAACTCTTTAGTCCGGAATATTTATGGATAACCATCAGCGGTTTTTGTATGGCAATTACCGCGTTGATCATGTGGTGGAGCTGTAATGCTTTTATCCCGGTCGTGGCAAATGGATTGGGGGCCAAAGAAGCATCGATATTGGGTCTGGATGCAGTCGCTACCGAAGCCATCAAACAACAATGGGTGCGAACTGCCACCAATAGTTTTAATCTTGGCGGTTTGATCGGAACGCTTTTGACTATTCCAGCGGCCAAATTTTTGGGACGCAAAAAGATGTTTTTTATCTATTTTTTGCTCTCGGCGGCTTCGATTATGGCGGCTTTTGGGCTCAATCTTGAACCCCATACGCGGCTTTATATGTATTTCCCGATTGGACTTACCGTTTTTGGTGTCTTCGGAAGCTTTACTTATTATTTGCCCGAACTTTTCCCGACCAGATTGCGCGGAACCGGTGCGGGATTTACTTACAATATCGGCAGATTGGTGGCTGCTGCCGGACCATTTTTGGTCGGAAGTATCGCAGCACGCGGAGCAAATGCTCTCGACAGTGCGTTGGATGTGCTTTTTTACGTCGGATTTGTGCCGATTGTCGGACTTTTTGCCTTACCTTTTGTTATTGAAACTAAAGACCGTGAATTGATAGATTAGTTCAAGAATCAAAATCATTTTGCTTTATGTTAAATAGTGATTTTAAACTCATCAACGAGGCTTTTGATACAAGCTATGTTTCCCCATTTGAGATGGATTTTCTCCTTGCCGAAGGTTGGCGCAATTTCGGGACATACTTTTTTCGGCACAATATCGGAATTTTTCGGGGTGAATATCGTCGTGTTCTGCCGTTACGAGTTCGTTTGAAGGATTTTACCTTATCAAAAGCTCAGCGCCGCAACCTACAGCGAAATCAAGACTTACAAATAATTATTCGTCCGATTATAATTGATGCAGAAAAAGAACTGCTTTTCCATCGACACAAAACCCGTTTTGAAGAATATCCGCCCGATTCGATTTACGTTTTTCTCTCGAGGGAGCCGGCCACGATTCCGTCAGAAGCTTTTGAAATCTGCGTTTATGAACAGGAAAAACTTTTAGCAGTGAGTTTTTTTAATGCCGGAAGCGAGTCGGTTTCAGGTATTTACGCAATGTTTGAACCAACTGAAACTAAACGCGGACTGGGAATTTTTACGATGCTGCTCGAAATAAGATATGCGCAGGAAAACGGTAAACATTTTTATTATCAAGGCTATGCCTATGAAGGTGAGTCTTTTTACGATTACAAAAAGCGTTTTCGTGCCCTTGAAATGTTTGACTGGCAGGGAAAATGGGTGGACTTTAAGGAGTAGGGAGTAGAAAGAATTATTTAAATCCAACAACGTTCCTTACTCCCTACTCCTTACTTCTTAAAGCCAGCATCGTGATAATTTTGTCGTTTGGGATAATGCAAAAACATTCCGATTATCGCCAAAAAATTCCAAACAAAAAAATACTGATAAGAAAAAGCTAACCCCAGCACTAAGCCCATGATACTGATCGATTCGCAAAATGCTAGACCAAGAATAAGTCCGGTTTGCACCATCAACGGTTTTTGTTCTTCGATGGCCCTTTGAATTGTTTGCGTTCTCAAAAACAAGCCGATGAAAAGATTCATAATCGCCATCAAACCGAAAATTGCAACTACGATAAAATCTTCACCCAAAAACGGTTTGGTAAAATCAAACTTAAAAAGCTCTGGCTTGGAATAATATAAAGCTGTAAAAAAGACCGATTGTGATAACAAAAAAGCTGACCACAAAATCAAATTTGTGCGATAAATTTGTTCGACATTTTGTTTCATAAAAATAATGACCTTTGAATTTTGATTTTTGACCTTTGAATTTAATCGGTTGCATCCAATTCTTCTTCGAGCAATTGACGATTGTAAAGGTCTGCATATTCACCATTTAGTTTGATTAGATCTTCATGTTTTCCGCGTTCAATAATTTTTCCACCATCTAAAACACAAATCAAATCGGCATCACGGACGGTAGAAACCCGGTGCGAAACAATTAAAGTTGTGCGATTTTCACGGACATCTTTTAAGCCGCTCAAAATCTTTTCTTCTGTATAAGTATCAACTGCCGAAAGTGAATCGTCCAAAATCAGAATTCGCGGATTCCGGTAAATCGCCCGCGCAATTGCTGTTCGTTGTTTTTGTCCACCCGACAGCGAAATTCCACGTTCTCCGACCAATTGTTTATATTTATAGGGAAAACCTTCGATGTCTTGGGCTAATCCGGCTATTTCGGCTGCTTCTTCTACGGAATTATCACCACTGAGTCGCTGAGTCGCTGAGTCTTTATTATTATTTTCCTCTGCGTCTTTGCGTCTTTGCGGTTCAAAATCTACCCCAAAAGCAATATTTTCCGCAATCGTATCGCTAAATAAAAATGTTTCTTGCGGAACGACTCCGATCGATTTTCTGAGTTGTTCAAGCGGATATTCCCGCACCGAAACGCCGTCAACTAAAACCGTATCTTCGGGCGCGTCCAAAAGCCTCGGAATTAAACTGATCAAAGTTGATTTTCCGCTTCCGGTTTTGCCGACCAGCGCCACCGTTTCGCCTTGGTTAATTTTCAGATTGATATTTTGCAAAACAGGCTTACCGTTATATGCAAAAGTTAGATCACGAAACTCGATTTCGCCTTTGATCGGTGACTTTTCTTCAATATCTTTTTCGTCTCTGATAGTAGGAACAGTTTCTAAAATTGCGTTAAAGCGTTTCAAGCTTGCCGTTCCGCGCTGGTAAAGATTGACGACATAACCAAGCGCGATCAGATACCAAATCATTCGTTGCAGATACAGAATAAACGCTGTAAAATCGCCCGCCGTAATCTCCTGACGAATTGCCATCGGCACTCCGACTCCGACAATAATTACAAAACCCAAACCGATAAAAAACATCAAAAGCGGACGCATCGCCGCCGCAAATTTGACTAAAGATAAATTTTGTCGCGCATATTCGCGGTTGAGTAGTTGAAATTTTTCGATTTCTGCACTTTCTTGTGCGTAAGCACGAACCACCCGCACGCCTGAAAGATTTTCTTGAGCCGTGGCAGTAATTCCTGAAAAATACTCTTGAATTTTTTCAAAACGAACGTGAATTTGTTCTCCTAAAATTTTAACCGTCAACGAAACCAACGGCATCGGAATAAACAGTAAAAGCGTCAATTTAACGCTGATACTGAGCATGATCGGAACACAAATACAGAGCGCAAAAATCGCCTGACACGAATATAAAATCATCGGTCCGACGATTTGACGAACTGCTCCCAAATCATTCGTCGCCCGCGCCATCAAATCTCCAACCCGATTGTTTTGGAAAAATTCTAACGGCTGCGGAATCAGCGCAGCGTAATAATCACGGCGCATATCGTATTCGATGTGACGCGAGGTGTTGATCAACAAACGACGTTGCCAAAAGAGGAAAAAACCGCTGATGAGATTAACAACCAGAATTATAACTGCGTGATAAATAATTTTTTGCCACGTTATTTCTTTCCCCAAATCATCAACGGCGTGACCAACCAAATAAGGCACTAACAAACCAAACAACATTCCAAACAAAATACAAACAACGCCTAAAATGATGCTGTTTTTGTAAGGCAAAAAGTATTTGGCAAATTTTTTAATTTCTTCCATTATAGATATTTTTAATCGTTGTCTTTCATACCAATACCAACGATTTTCAGATGACCATTTCGTTTGGTTAAAAAGAAGCCCATAATAAAGTTCTCTATCTCTGCTAAATAATATTTTCGATTATTTTCAATAATTGGTGTAATCTTTATGGTTTTCCTCATTATTTCTAGGTTCCTCTTGTAGAGCGTATTATCAATTCGATTAAAAACGAGCTGTTCTATTTCATTAACATTACGTTCTATTTCATTATTTTTTTCTTCTATCTGCTTTTTATTTAAATTTGTAAAGAAGTCGAAATTGAAGTTAAGGGGCGAGGCATTATTTTTCTTAAACACTTTGGTTCTTAAATTATCAAAATCTTCACAGTAGAAAAAATGTGACTCGACAGATTCTTTCCCAATGTCTTTATTAATTGGATATGTTCCTAAAACAAAATAATATTCTTCAAATACTTCTCTCCATCCTATTTGCATTGTTTTAAAACCTATTTGTCTTCCAAATTTAAATGGATAAATATCTTGTAATCCACAGTTTAGCTGGGAAATCTTTTTATCTATCTTATTGCAAGGAACAAATAACTTTTGAAAAACTGGAAGAAATTTTCTTTTGACAAAAAATCCATCAATTAACTGTTTTACTATTTCCTTTGCTTGAACTTCATCAGAATTTTGTTTTACTTTTTGAGTTTTTACACGGCTTTTATGAGTTTGAGATTTAAACGAAACTGGAAAAGCTACTAACAAAAAAGCTAAAACTAAAATAGTTGAGTGATGTTTCATAAATCTGATTATCAAGTTTTCAAATTTTTGCGTATGTAGATAAAGCTGTCGCAATTAGTTTTCCGTGTTCGTTATGAACTTCGGCAGAAACTGTAATCAATCGTTTTCCCGCGCGAACAATGGTCGCAGTGCAAATAGTTGTTTCGTCAATCACGGGACGCAGATAATGAACAGTTAAATCAACCGTCGTGCATTTTTCTTCGCGGGTTGTGACGCTGACCACCGCAAAAGCGGTTGCAGTATCAATCAAGCTCGCCGTTGCGCCGCCGTGTAATAATCCGTAAGGTTGGCGCAATTCATTTTTCATCGGCATTTTCATTACTGCTTTGCCAACTTCGATTTCGACTAGCTCAATCCCGAGATGCTGCAAATACGGTGTATTTTTAACTACCTCAAAGGCAATATTTTTATCTTTTTCCTCAGTCATTTTGTTTCAAACTTTTCTGAAATTCTTCTATTGAAACTTTGCGAAAGTCTTTTGGAACTTCAAAAAGTTGTTCTTCTGCAATCAATTTCAAATTTTGCAATTCCATCGAATAAACTAAAGTTTTCGCCTCACCTTCGATGCTGTAAAACTCCTGGCGAATCGGAATTTTGAAATTTTCGTCCACAAAAATCAAAGATTCCGATGACTCAAAACTCGCCCGATATTTAGTTAATCCATTTTCAACGCCAAGATTTTCAAATTTTGCGTCCGTTTTTTGATTAAGCCATTCGGTTGTCAAAAAATCATTCAAAGTTTCGCCCGGATTTTCGATTTTTACTGATGATTTTCCAACATTTTCAACATAAATTTTCTTCGCAAAATTGATTAAAAATGATTTGTTTACATCGGTTTGCAGAGTTGCTGTCTCACCATTTCTAATCAAAAAGCGTCCCTTACTTTTGGCAATAAAAGTCCTTTCTTCTTCACCTTCATTTTTTACGATAATTTCGGTTTGAAAAGTTTCAGGCTCTTTGGTGGCAAAAGGGATTTCGCTTTTTATTTCAATAATTTCAGGCTCTTTGGCAACAACAGGTTCATTTGACGGTTTCTGCCAATACTTGCAGGATGAGAGGCAAACAAGAGTGAAAAGCAGAATAAATTTGAGCGATTTGGACGAAATCATTTTGTAAAGTAGAATTTTAACACAGAGCAAAATGGACGTGAATCAGCTAAATCGAAAATTTTTCCTGAGCGGAATTTTACTCGCTCCAGTTTTACCGTTTTTGTATTTGCAGGGGCAATATACACGCTTCAAAGTCGGTAAACTACCCGACGCACAGGGCGAAACGAGCGGCGAAGTAAGTGGAAACAATGAAATTATCAATTTTCTGGCAATTGGCGAATCAACCATCGCCGGAGTTGGAGCCAAAAATCACGACGAAGCAATGACCGGACAATTTGCCAGACATCTAAGCCGTCAAACCGGCAAAACCGTGAATTGGCACGCGCTTGGAGTTAGCGGAATTACGGTGCATCGGACTTTGCGTGAGCTAGTGCCAAAAATTCCTGATGTTCAATTTGATGTAGTTTTAATTGGATTGGGCGGAAATGACGTTTTTCAACTTTCGACTCCTCAAAAATGGCGCAATGGAATGAAAGAATTGATCGGTATTTTTCGCCAAAAATATCCGAACGCCACGATTTATTTGGCAAATGTGCCGATGGTGCGGGATTTTATTGCTTTACCAAATCCGACTCGGTATGTTCTTTCACGAGTCGCTAAACT
This sequence comes from Pyrinomonadaceae bacterium, assembly GCA_035438525.1. GTDB lineage: Bacteria > Acidobacteriota > Blastocatellia > Pyrinomonadales > Pyrinomonadaceae > JAIBCC01. Next base: position 9,284 of record DAORIL010000010.1, on the reverse strand, counting down.
GCAGCAACTCAATACTTTAGATTTTGTCGCTGACTATGAAAATGTTCATTATTACCTGCCCCAAGGAAAATTTTTGCCCGAACATTTTAGTGATGGTATTCATCCATCCGCACAAGGCTACGACCTCTGGGCGGAAGAAATGGTGAGATTTTTCTTCAAAAGCGAATAATTTAATGAAGAACGTAATCAATCACATATTTGCGTAATTTAGGACGATTAGCTTTCAAATACGCAGGATAATCTTTGATAATATCTTTATCTGTTCGGGCTAACAAAATATATGGTTCGAGTAATCCTTTGTCATACAAATCAATCAATCTGTATAACGAAGGCTCCAGCACAACTACTGTTTTATCCTTTTTGACAGTTTCAACGACCATTTTTAAGGCTTCAAATTCTTCTGCCAAACTATGACGATAGACTTTTTCGTTAGGATAAGCCTTGGCAAAATAATCACTTGGCTTACCGTCTTTATCTAATTGCCACGCTGCACGGTGGATTCCATAGACTGTCCACGCACTTGAACCGTCATCTTTTTTATCACTTGCTCCAAGTGTAATAGTCAAATTTCCGTCTTTGTTTTTGCTGACATCAGTAGGAATATTGATTCGCGGATGTCCGACCATTTTATTCATCGCCTGCGCCCAATCCGTCAATCCGCCGGATGCCAAACGGCTATATGGCTCAGTAATAAAGGCTTCGATATATCGGTCGCGGGCGGCTTCAAATTTTCCTTGCTCCATCAATGGAGTGGCAGAATAGCGATAGGCAGTTTCAATATTCGGATCAATCACAATTGCTTTTTCAAACCAAATTTCCGCATTGGCAAAATCTTTCTTTTGCCTATAAACATCACCGATAAAAAGCGCAGCAAAATAAAGTTTCGGGTCTAATTCCAAGGCTTTTTGATAAAATTTAATCGCATCCTCATTTCTACCTTCGGTAAAAGCAATTTCACCTTCCTGCATTAAGGCTTCTACCTCTTTATTGTCAGAGAATCTAGGTTTTTCTGATCCATCAGGCAGGATTGTGTTAATTAACGTCTCAACCAGTGCATTTTGGTTTCCCAGTTCTTTAGCTTTGATAAAAAGGTTCCGTGCCTGAATTCGCAATTGCCGACGAGTTGGCTCATCTTTGGTGCCGATGGATTTGGCTAATAAACAATAACCAAAATAAAACTGAATATCCGCATTTTTAGGTTCAGCAACAGCGATTTTTTCTAAAAGAGGTAAGGCTTCCGTAAATTTATTTTGGTTAAGCAACTCTCCGGCTTTTACTTTTAATGCCGGAATATCATCAGTTTGAGCATTTGACAAACCTGGAAATGAAATCAGCAAAAAGCCTAAAACGAGAGTGGTGAGAAATACTACAAACCTTTTGGTTACAGAAGTTTCGATATTCATAATTGCTCCTTAACGAAATGGAATCCGAGTAACCTTGTTAGAGTAACTTAGTTGATAAGATATTTAAACTTAAAGTTTAGTTGTCCGGATAGATTTTTACCTCATTTTTAAGGGTCCCTGAACTCTATTTCCTTTCCTACAATAGTTTAGATATTGTTAAACTTTCTTTAACTTTTTTGTTTATTTTTGAACAGTCGTGTGTTATTATTTCAATTAGGCAGACGCACTGCCTAGCAATTCAATACAATCCATCTCATAAATATGTTGTCAGTAAACCAAGAATTACAAGACGGTCGATATCGTATCCTAAGCCAATTCGGGCAAGAAGATTTAGGCGCGAGTTATCAGGCATTTGATAATGTTTTACAAACAAAAGTCATTATCAAAGAAACTTTTGCCGATCAGCCTAACCTTTATAAAAATTCTATTGCGCGTGAGATGGAGCAATTGAGTTCTATCAAACACGAATCTTTTACTCAAGTTCACGGATATTTTTCTGAGATTGACCGTCAATATTTAGTAACCGAATCAGCTCAAGGAACAAGTCTAAAAGAGTTGTTGGAAAAGGCTCAAAAGCCGTTTTTGCTGTTCGATGTTTTGATTTGGGCTGAACAGGCACTCAATGCTCTCGGTTATCTGTATTCAAAAGTTCCGCCAATTGTTCATTGCGGAATAACTCCCAGTAATTTAATTTTAACTGAGAATAAACGAATTAAATTATTGACCTCTGCCATTATCAAAGATTTTGGCTCGAAAACAAACGGACAACAAAAAGAGCAATTTAGCGAACTAAAATTGCCTTATTTGTCGCTTGAACTGCTTTGGGAAACACTCGATCCGGCATCTCAAAAAGTAATTCTTAATAGTTATGATGTCGAATCAGCCGAAATTTTAGAGTCTCCGATTGATGAAAGAAGTAGCGTCTATTCTCTCGGAGCGACTGTTTATTATTTACTGACAGGCAAAGTTCCGGTCAATGCTCTGGAGCGTTCGATTGAATTATTGGATGGAAAAGAAGACCCGCTGGTTAATCCAAGTAATCTCAATTCTCAAATTCCACGCAATTTTTCAGCCTTTTTGATAAAAGCCTTAGAACTCAAGCGCGAAAATCGTTTCTCTTCGGTTTCGGCAATGCGTGCTGAACTTCAGCCGATGCTCGATCTGATGAGAAAGATCCAAACTGAAAAACAAAAAGAAATCCAGGATCAAGCAATCCGGGAAGCTGCCTTACGAGAAGTTGAATTAGCCAGACAAACTCTCAAAAAACAACGTGAAGAAGAAGCCCTCAAAAAAGCTCAAGCCGAACAATTAGCCTTGCAGATGCAAGCAGAACAAGAACTTGCAGAAGCAAAATCACAAACTGTTGAAGTAATTCCAGTTGCTTCAACAATTGACGAAGTTATTGCTGAATCAGAGCCTCTGGAAGTTAAAGCACCGATTATTTCGCCAATTGCGGGAACTCCGCTCCCAACCGCAGAAGAGCCAATTCAATTCGTTGCTAAAGTTGAAGAAGAATTTGAGATGTTTGAATCCGCGCCTTCGGAACGTAAAAAGTCATTTTGGTTAATTCCGGCTTTTTGCGCTGTTTTGGTGTTATTGGTCGGTGGATTTTTTGGAATGAAGTTTCTAAGTTCGAGTAATACAGAAACAACTGTTCAAAAACCATCAGGTCAAAATGAGCCTCCTAAAACAGAAACAGCCTCTTCGACCGTCACTACTCAGGTAGCGTCCCCGACCGCTACCCAAGAACAGTCAACAGATCCTGCTAATCCGGCAGAATCTACACCTGTTTCGCCAAACGAAGCTAAAAATACTGTCAAAAAAACTACTGCCCCGACTTCAACAGTAGAGAAAAAACCGTCAACAGCCAAAACTCCTGCGCCTAAGAAAAAAGAAGTTTCGGTTGATGACCTTATTAATGATAACTAAGCGATAACCGCCCATCTGCTTAGACGAAATTAGTCGAGGAATTACGAATATGAATCTTTTATCGCAGCTTTTAAGCAAATTCCAAAAGCGGAATGTTTCCGTCTTTTTGCTCTTGATTTCATTTACAATGTTGACTTTTGCGTTGCCGGTTTATGCCCAAGCTAAACTTTCGCTGGGTGATATTTTTACCGGATTGCGTTCAAAAAAAGCGACTATCGAGGAAAAGAACAAACTTTTAACCGAAGCCGTTAAATCTCGCGGAATTACTTTTGCCGTCACACCTGAAATTGAAAAAGAACTTGAAGAAACGGGCGCAGCTAAAGATCTAATCGAAGCAATTAAACAAAAAGCTGTAGTAGTAAAATCAACTGTTGTTCCAACTCCGACCGCAACACCTGCGCCAACTCCGATTCCAACACCTGCACCGACCCCGGCTCAGCCTGATTTTTCGACCTTTCAGAAAAAAGGCGACAGCAATTTTGTCAAAGGTGAATATGATCAGGCTGTCATTAATTACAGCAAAGCAATCGAGTTAAACCCAAAAGAGCCTTCAATTTATCTAAGTCGTGGATTGATTTATTACAATCGAAAATTCTACGATTTAGCCGTTGCCGACTATGGAAAGGTCATCGAAATTGATCCGAAAGAAACGATGGCATACTACTATCGCGGTGATTCATATGAAAAACTAGGCGATTTGCAAAAAGCTAACGATGACTACAAAAAAGTTTTGGATTTAGATTCAAGTAATGATCTGGTCAAAACAAGTCTGCAAAGAGTTGAGGCTGAACTCAACAAAAACAAACCCAAGGCAAGCATGATGACTGTTGCCTCTAAAACTGATTTTGCTCCTAAAACAGAATCCGCTAAACCGGCTGAAACAAAAGAGGAAGTAAAAACCCCTGAATATGCCGAACTTGGTTCGTTGGTTGGTTTTGCAGTCAAATTAGTCTCACCTGTCTATCCGCAAAATGTCCGAAACCTGAATATTGGCGGAGATGTGGTAGTTAATGTCACAATTGACGAAGAAGGAAATCCGATTTCAGTTAAAGCAACTTCAGGTCCGACAGGATTACGTATAGTAAGTGAAGAAGCGGTCAAAAAATCTAAGTTTAGACCGGCAATGGTAAATAATAAACCGATAAAATCCAAAGGGTATGTAACCTTTAAGTTCAAACCTTTCTAAAATTAGATAAAATCAAATCAATAAAAATAGCTCAATCTGAAAAAGGTTGGGCTGTTCTAATTTTGTGGTAAAATCAAACTTCCAAAAATAATCCTCAGAGGCTTAAATTATGAAAAATTGGAGATGTAAATCGCTTTTTATTATTGGGATTATCGTTTTTCTAATTTGCCAAGCGCAGATTTACGGACAGGACAAATCAAACTTTATTAACTTCAATTATATTTTGTTCAAGCTAACTTTTACCTCACGCATCAATCATTCAAACGAAGAAATAAATGCTCAACTGATAAAAGAGATTCGTGAGCGCAAAGTAGATTTTATTTTGAAAGCTGAAAATGAAAAGGCACTTAAAGATGCAGGCGGTAGCGATCTATTGTTAAAAGAAATTCGTGAGAATCTGCCCAAAACTGTTGAAATAGAAATTAAGCATTTAGATGCAAAATCAAAGTTTTTTGCAGATGCAGAAACTTTGTATGACAGATTTTTGGTTAATCGCAAAGGTCCTGAGGTCGAAAAATATAAAATCGCCATCGAAGCAGGAGAAGAATTTATAAAAAGATATGGCGATGAGGAAAAAATCAAAGAAGAATATCGAGAAGAGTTTAAAAAAGACTTTAAGGAAGTAGTTGAATATATTCAAAAACAACTTCCAAAGCTAAAGGTTATAATGCAGGATCAATAACTTCCGACTACTACATTAGATTTTACACCGCTTGCTTCTTGGGCAATTTTTACTCCAACGCTCGCGCCGATTCTGGTAGCCCCCGCCTCGAACATGGCGCGGGCATCGTCAATTCCCTTAACGCCGCCGCTGGCTTTAACGCCCAAAGCACTTCCAACGGTCTGACGCATTAGTGAAACATCGTGAACAGTTGCGCCGCCTTTGGCAAATCCAGTTGAGGTTTTGACAAAATCCGCACCTGCATTTTTAGAAGCAAGACACGCCCGAACTTTTTCATCATCGGTCAAAAGCGCAGTTTCGATAATCACTTTGCATAAAACCCCGTTTTCATGAGCCGCATCAGCCACAGCACGAATATCGTCTTCGACCGTGCAGTCATCGCCCGATTTCAAGGCTCCGACATTGATAACCATGTCAACTTCACGCGCTCCGTTAAAAATTGCCCGTCTGGCTTCGTAAGCCTTGACATCAGAAAGAGTTGCGCCCAACGGAAAACCAATCACAGTGCAAACCGGAACGCCTGTTCCGCGCAAAAATTCGGCGGCTTTTTTGACCCAGGATGGATTAACACAAACCGACGCAAAGCCAAATTGGGCAGCTTCTTCGCAGAGTTTTTTAATATCTGCTTCAGAGGCTTCGGGCTTTAAAAGCGTGTGGTCAATCAAACTTGCCCAGTCTCCGGCGGTTGCTGATTCACCCAAAACAATGCCAATCCGTTCTGCACCCGCATCCACAATCCGTTGAACGTCTGCATTGCAAAATGTCGGACAATAATTTGCGTCCAGCCGCGATAAAACCAAATCTGTGATTTGTTCAACTAATTGTTCGTAATTTCCGTTAGTCATAAAGATAAGATTATCGCTTTGTTGAAATTTCGTCAAAAAACCTAAATACATCATTTAACGAAAACTGGAGCGCAGTTAAATGCTCAATGTCATCATAAACCTTGTATTCAACCTGCTTAACGCCTGATTCAGTTAAAAGTGTGTGCAAGGATTGAGTTCCGTTAAAAGAAAAATCTTGCGTCCCCGTGCCTAGAAAAAATGGCAAATTTTTCATTTCCTCCGAGACTTTCGGCGCACCGCCGGTGCTGATCAGTGCAACTCCGGCAAAAGTTTTCGGTTTTGTAACCGCAAGCATCAAAGACTGAATTGAGCCGAGCGAATGACCAATTAAAAAGATTTTCGTTCGGTCAATTTTGTAAAGTTTAGTTAGATTTTCAATAAACTCATCCAACTTTTCCGCACTAAAACCGAAATTTCGCGGTGCAACCAAAAACCAACCGCGTTTTTCGCAAAGTCTAACCGTTTTTCCGTTTCCGTAGCTGTCAAAAAATAAATTTTCGCTTCCGCCCGCACCGTGAAGAGCAATAAGAAGCGGTGTTTCGCGCTTTCCATCGTAATTTGTCGGAATCAAAATCCGGCTGGTTTGATTTCCCCCTTTTAATGGAAAAATCAGCGTCAATTGATTGTTTTTGGCAGCAAATTTGGTTGAAACTTTGGCAAAAACTTCTGTTTGATTAAGCAAATTATTCGCGTGGTAATCAGTTTCGAGAGTTTTCCCATTTGCCAGATTTTGCAAGATTTTCAAATTTTCGCGGGATGTTTCAGTTTGCCAATCGCTCATTTTTGTTTCACCAAGTTTTGTTTCCAAAGTTTTGAGACGTTCATTCAATTTTGCCGAAATTGAAAACAGTTGTTTGCTGTTTGCCAAAACTTCATTGCCGACCACGATTTCCGACAACAGAAAATAATCACCTGCTTTGACCTTTGCCAATGCAATTTTGTTTGTCATCGGCAATTCTTTGATGGAAAATTCAGCTAATCTTTTGACCGATGCTCCTGCGGATGGAGTCAGACTAAATCGCACAACTGCACCCTTTGGAATAGTTTGCGGAACTTTATAAAAATTTGAGATAGTTAAATTTATCGTTGGATTTATTTCATCAAGCAAACGAAAATCCGGCGAAACAGCCAAACTCTCTGCCCAAATTTTATTGTCGCTTGTGTTTTGTTCAAGAATAAAACGTGCATTATCCAAATCTCTGGCAGCTTCGCGCAAATTGAATGCGAAGAATTTTTGGACGGATTTTGTAATTTCTGCCATCGCATTTTTGCGAACTTCGGGCGTAGTTGGTTTCTCTAATTCAATTTCCAATGCGCGAGTGCGCTTCCCAAGTTCGTAGCGTTCTGGCTGAGCATTCACAATGGCGCAAGAAAACAATGCTATCAACAAAGCAATGACATTTTTTTTCATAGCGAAAGTTTACTGCAAATTTGTTTTATCAGGTATTGGAAAATTTCATCTCAAACTGTTCCAAAAATGGATTTAGACCAAGTTTTTCTAAAAACGAGATGGTTTCGTAGTCCCTTTTGTCAACATTGGTAATGATAATTTCCGGGTTACTTAATTGAGCAAAAAGAGTTTGAGCAATTCCCGAATGCCGAAATTCTTTTTTGACGGCGAATTGTTTAATCCGTCCGGTTTCAGTGTAAATTAAATAGCCGACTAAATTATTTTCGTAAAATGCGCCAACGATTTTGTGTAGATATTTTGTCCTTTTGATGGCTGAAATTGAATTTTGCCAACTTGGGTTTGAGTTCCAGAATTGCGAAAAAAGTGTTTCGTCAATTTCGTCAAAATCTTTGATTTCAATATCTCGATTAATTTTTGAGATTGTAATTTTGCCTCTGAAACAAGCCAAAGCTCTGAACGTTTCAAAGCCAATTTTTTCGTAAATTTTTATTGCGGGAAAATTTTCAGTAACGACTTCAAGTTGATGAGAATAAATACCTTCTGCATTTAATTTCGGCAAAATAAACTCATACATTTTGCCCGTCAAACTGTTTCCGCGTGCCTTTAGAATAACTCCGGTTCCACCATTATAAGCAACACCATTTTCGATTCCCAACAAAATAAATCCGACAAGTTTATTTTCAACAAATGCTCCAACCGACTTTTCCAAAATTATATTTTCCGCTAGAATTTTGTCCGCTAGACTCATTTCGGTAAGTTCAATTTTGACAAAATAATCGGCAAAAGCTGAGTTGAAAACCTCAACAATTCCGGCGGCTTTTACCTTTTTGAGTGTGGAAAATTGGAATTGCATTTTATCTTTAGTTCGGCTCAATATCACAATACTTTTTCGATTATTTCAATGTTTTGAGCTTTGATAATAATACTGCTTTTATCTGCAAATTCGGTATAAAAAACGATAATATCTTTTCCTGTTAGATTTTCAAGATAAATTTCGTATGAAATTAAATCACAATCTTGAATTTCACCAGATCCAATTTGATACGAACAAACATTATTAAAATTAATTTCAAATATTCGGTCATGGTATGGTCCTAATAGTTCAATCTTAATAAAAACTGATTTCGTTTTATTCCTATTTTCTGTATCACGAACTACACTAATTTTGATTTCATTTATCCAAGAATCGTGCAGGCTTTGCTCTTCTAAATTGTGTCTTTTTGAATTAGAAACAAAATTGTAAAGAGATTGCGGAAGTTTATCTTTGATTGTTTCTAAATATCGTTTGTAATCCTCAAAAGGTTCTCCGCTAAAAGATTTGTTATATTTCATGATCTTTTCTTACAAATTATCTTTGATCAGGCTCAATATCACGATATTTTTCCAAAACAAGTGCAAATTTTTCTGCCTCAACCGGCTTCAATAATTCTTCAGTTTTCGGCGGATATTTTACTAACAAATCTTTCGGTCTGGTTGGACGTTTTTCCAAACCTCCGCCGCAATTCGGACAAACATTGAACAAAATATTTTCCACACAATCGAGGCAATAGGTGCATTCAAAAGTGCAAATCATTGCCTCAGTGCTCTCGTTTGGCAAAGATTTTCCGCAGTTTTCGCAAATTGGTCTGATTTCTAACATAATTTTGATTTAATTGCTCTTCAAACAATCTCCGCTTCCTTTTATTTTGAATTGCGGGACACTGATTTTTGTCTGACTTTCCGGCAGATAACTAACTTTTTTCTTTTGTCCGTTCTCTTCAACGGTTAATTCGGCAGGTTTAGTTACATCACCAAAAGAAACGGACATTCCGAGAAGTTTCTGCCCTTC
>DAORIL010000009.1:0-27690 GCA_035438525.1 Pyrinomonadaceae bacterium | reverse complement strand
GAACGCGAGCGCTTGGCAGTCGGGCGAAAGATAAATTTTCAAATTGAGCCTGCCGCCATCTTACGGCTCGAAAATTATGCGTGGTCGGGAAATTTCCGCGAATTGCACAACTTTGTCTTAAAATTGGCGATAGAATTTTGCGAAGCCGAAATGATCACCGAAAATGATATTCGGATTTTATTAGCCTCAAAAGATAAGGTGACGACTTCCGCCGACCAAATCGTTCTCAACATAAATTTGGAAGAGCCGCTTGAGCAAATTATTGAGCGCGTCAAGGAGGAATATATCGGGCATCATTTGAAAGACAAAAGTTTTCGCCGCGCCTCAAAGCATTGCGGCATCTCACTGAGTATGATCAGAAGAATCGCCTATAAATTTGAAACGGGCAATTCCCGGCAAGGATATTTATGAACGAACCGAAAAAAACAGATTTTTTCCCTGAAATTAACGAAAACCACTCTAATTTGGTCGGACCAAATAGATATGAGCCGTATCAAGACACGGCACAAGATCTTCTGCACGATGAACGCCTCGCAGAAATCGAAGCAATTATCAAAGAAAAAGACAGCACGTTTTCTGAGAATGATTTGGGGGAATTGCCCTTTGATGAAGAAGCCGATGTCCAAAGATGGAATGAACTGGAAAAAGAGTTTGACTGTGTGTTTAATGAAGCGAAAGACCTTAATTATTAGTTGCAGAATTTTCAAATAATTCATTCATAAACAGTATTTTACCTTCAATATATCAAATTATGATGGTGCAATTATGATGCGATTGATGCAATTATGATGCAATCGCCAGTCGGTAGCTTGATCCTGCTCCTTTTGTGTCAGCCGAAATCAAAAAACCTTTTTGGGGTTTTCCGCCCAAACCCACGAAAAGTAGCATTAAGGAATTGGAGAAGAAACTTGGGGTTGTATTAAAGGCAAATGTTTTATCTCTTCGATGATCTTTGCAATACTGATTTCTTTCAGTGGTTGTTTAAATTCATAACGCCCCATAAAGTTGATATGCTGCCAAGACCCGGGCGAGATTTGTTTGATGATTTCAACCTCTGCCAATTGCTTGTTTTTCTCTTTTTCTTTAACCCATTCTGAAAGTAAGGTCAAATTGTAATACAAAATGCAATTAGTCAATAAACGGCTACATTCATTCCAAATATTTTGTTCATATTCACTTTTAAACCGTAGTTTGCCAAAATTGGCAAATGAGATGGCTCGTTTCAATTGGTGATAGCTTTCACCCCGGTTTAAGGCTTGCTGAACATTTTGTCTGAGTGGCTGAGAATCAATGTAATCAAGTAAATAGAGGCTTCTAATGATGTTGTCGTATTCCCACAAGGCTTGTTTGGTTTGATTAGTTCGATTGTAGGAAGACAGTTTTCTGGTAATAATGCTTTGAGTAGTCGCTTTGTTTGCCAGTGATAAAATGATACGTTTGATGTTTTCCCATTCCTGTATTATCAGTTTTTGGTTGATTTTCCGAATCGGTTTGATTTGAAAATCAGAATAACGGCTTGGATGTTGAAAGCCGTATAGAGTTTTGGTAACGGTGTCATAAATATCCTTGAAACGTGGCGCAAACTGATACCCGAACAAATGAAGTAGAGCAAAATTGACTTGATTTGACCCGTGAGTATCGGTCGAATGAATTTCCGGCTGAATCTTGGTCGAGTTGTTGAATAAAACATCGAAAACATAATGACTTTCGTGTTCATTTGCCCCGATAATTCTGGCATTGATCGGAATGTGATTGGCAACCAAGATGTAAGCGACAATTCCTTTTTTGAGACCAAAATATTTTGGTGAGTAGCGCGAATTGATGGTGTGGAAACGGGTTTCAAACTTTTGCCCGTCGCTGCTCGAATGAACTGTTTCGTTGATATTGTATTGGTGGAATAAATCAAATTTGGCAATTTCATCCACAATTTGGTCATTGGCATTTTGCAGAGTTTCCGGGCGAATAAAATTTTCTGAAGCGACTTGCAGAATATCACCTTTGAAATCAGAGATTTGGCTCATTCTTCCAAGTCCGGTGTTGGTTCCCCACGCCATCAGACAGGCAGAAATAACTGTTTCATCAGCCCTTTGTTTGACGTATTTTCCGCGTAAATGCCCGAAAGAACCAAGTAGATCGGTTTGTTGATGGACAAAGCAAAGTACTTGATACAGGTCAATTTGTGTCATCGAATCAAAGAAAGAATCAGTATTTATTTCATTTTGAGTCGGATATTTGAGAGACCAACGACTTCCTTTGGTATTAAAAGATTCGTTTTCCTGTTTGGAAATCCTTTGATTAACTGCTTTCAATTTTTCTTCGAGCTGATTTTCTAATTCCTGCAAGTGATGTTCAATAGGTTGGGAAAGAATTGATAAATTTAATTGCTCAAGTAAAACTTCCTTTTGTTCCCACGTTTTATTATCAATCAGGTCGTCTTCAAAACTACGAAATTTAAGGCTTTCTCGACAATTAATATCTCCGGCATCCAACGCATTTGCCAAAGATTGATAGACGAAAAATTCGTAACGATTATGGTGAATCTGCTTTTTCTTGAGTTTTTTACTTTTTCGGAAAAGATACGCCCAATTTTTTTCCTGAATAAAATCCAAAGGAAATTTATTTGAAATAATGTTCGCCAAAGGTTGCTCACTTAAAAATGTTTGGCGGAGAAAATTGATGGCTTTGGATAAATCGGAATTGTCGGCAACATCAGTAAATTGAACATTTAACAACAGCGGACGGAGATTCATTTTAAATTGATGGGCAATCTTATCCAAATATTCCCAGCGAAAAACCATTTCGTCAAGCTGGATTTCTTCTAAAATAAGTTCAGTAAATTGCTCAAGTTCAGATTTCACCAAAATTTCAAAGGCTTTTTGGCGGATTACTCCGAAAGGAGTTTCAGAGGAGATTTGCTCATCAGTCAACAATCTGAGAACATTGGCAGTTTTGCCGATATTTTGATTAGTAGTCAAGTTTATTGAGGAAAGTTTTTGTTTTCCAAATTCTTTGGCTTGGTCGGTGTAAAGTCTGATTCGGTAAAGCAAACAATTGATTAAATTTTCTTGAACTCGCTGATAACGTTGGTGAATAAAACATAGCAAATATAAATAGGTTGTCCAATTCTCAAAACGCTTGAGTTTATCGACCCGGTAATACGAAACCAAAGAGGCATAATACGCAATGCTTTGGTTAGAGATTTCCAAAATAGGCAGAATTTCTTTGGCTGACTGATAAATTTCTTTGATTTTTGCGCCACGTTCAATTTCACGTTTAATTTCACTAAAACCAAAATCTCTCGGTTCTCGTTTAAGGTTAGTAATTTCATAAAAACCGACTGAATCATCCAATAAATTTTCCAGAACTTTTTCTAATTTGCGAATCTTCATTTTTTCTTGGGGAAAATATCTTCGACGAATAAACTCCGCATCAACAGAAACGGTCTGAAATTCAAAATTAAAAAACAAGTGTCGGGCTTTGAAATAGCCGAGTTGCAAAATGAAATTAAGTTTTGAGGCGAACGAACGAAATTGGGCTAACAATTCAAATTCAGTTTCGCTTAAAGAAAAATAAAAAAGACGTTCTTCGTCGGTAAATTCAGGAAGTTCAAAGAGGTTTTGAATCTCCTCTGCCGTTAAAATATGGAGCCTCCCCAAATTAGAAGGCTTTGGAATTTCAGTCATTATTTATGATTAAAGGGGGGCGCAGAAAGTAGAATATTTGAGACACAGCAAAAACTATGTCTCATTTTATGTCTTATGATATAATTCTCAAAACGTCTTAGTCAAAGCGATACACTTCAAGTTCAAAAAACACATTTTTTAGAAGGTTTGAAAAAATTATGGCATTGGTTGGATACGCACGAGTCAGTTCAGTTGGTCAAAGTTTGGATGTCCAACTCGATAAACTAAAAAACTGTCAGAAAATCTTTCAGGAAAAGAAAAGTGCCGCCGGAGGAAAACGTCCGCAACTTACGGCTTGCTTAGAATATGTTCGGGAAGGCGATATTTTAGTTGTCACCAGACTTGACCGACTGGCTCGTTCGACTTTGCACCTTTGCCAAATTGCCGATGAACTAAAAAGAAAAGCTGTCGAACTCCAAGTGCTTGACCAAAATATTAACACTGCCGATGCGACTGGACGATTGCTTTTCAATATGTTGGGAGCCATCAATCAATTTGAAACCGAAATTCGGGCTGAAAGACAAATTGACGGCATCAACAAAGCCAAACAAAAAGGTGTAAAATTCGGAGCCACGAAAAAATTAACCGATGAACAAATTTTTGAAATGAGAGAAAAACGTCAATCAGGAATTCTTATCAAAAACTTAATGAAGGAATATAATCTCTCCAAGGCTAGTGTTTATCGATATTTGGACGAAAAAACGAAACCCTTTGAAAACTAATCGCTGGTCTTTTCGATTTTTTTTCGTAAGTTTTGGCAGAAAACCTCAACCTCTAATGGCTTCTCATAAGCCTGAACCGGAGATTTACTTTACCATCAAGGTAAGGTAGCAATGGAAAAAGTGACAGAGTTTCACCCCTCAAATGTAATCAATTCCGTCACATTTCAAGCTTTAGTGAAACTCTCCAACATGCGGCTTAACTGCGAGGCAATTTGCTGTAACTCCTTTTGATGAGCAGCAGATAAACGCTCCAATAACGCTGCGCCCTGATTCGTCAACATGATATAAACCTCACGTTTATCAGTATTGCTTTGTTGTCGGGAGATCAGATTTTGACTTTCAAGTCGATTTACCAATCCAACTGCGCTGTGATGTTTGATCTGCAACCATTCCGCTAACTCCTTGTTAGTAATCTGTTCTCGACCCGGAAATCCTTTAATTGCAAGCAAAGCCTGATGTTGCTGAGGGGTTAAACCGGCTGACTGAGCCTCATCTTCGCTAAACTTGAGAAATTGTCGCAGAGTATAACGAAAGGCAGCTAGTTTTTCATAGTCCAATTTGCTGAGATTATTTTTTTTTGTTTCTTTATTTCTCATTAATTCAATCTTCAACTTCATTCTAATTCAAAATGATGTCATCTCTAAATTGAACGAATTGTATTATGTCGCACTACGACATATAATCAATTTGGGATTTAAAATGGATTATTGGATGTAACGCGGAAAACATTTGAATAACCCACGATCTGGAGAAATATCTTGTGAAGAATTGAAGTTCTAGATTTTTTTAATTAGGAGGAATTTGTGTATGTTTAAAATTGGTTACCTAACCGTAATTCTATATTTAGTGTCATTAACATTTTTTTTGTATGCGGTCTTTTACGATAGTTTTCTCTACACCGGAACCGCATTAGGGACATTATTTTTCATTATTCCCTCGGTTATGATCGGAATTATGGTAAAGATGAGAATAAATACCTAAACATAGATCGGAGTTAAAGTAAAGCCGTGTTTATGACCAGATGGTCGCTCTCAAGGAAATACATATCTGTTTTTACAATAATTGCTTGATGATTTATGAAAGTTGGATTTGACTTTATCGCCAGGATCAAAAGTTTTAAGTATGCTTTTCGGGGGATTTCACTTCTCTTATCTTCTCAGCATAATGCTTGGATTCATGCTTCAGCGACGGTTATTGTGATTACTACCGGACTATTTTTTCATATTTCTTCACGAGATTGGGGTTGGCTGGTAATGGCTATGACGCTGGTTTGGACGGCAGAATCATTTAACACTGCCATTGAATTTTTAGCTGATGGAATAATGCCTGACTTTCATCCTGCAGTTGCAAAAGCTAAAGATATTGCTGCTGGCGGTGTTCTGATGACCGCCATTGGAGCAGCTCTTATCGGTTGCGTTATTTTTTATCCCTACTTCAGAATTTTCCTTTTATTGCTACCTCCTTAACCCACTCTAAGTTCAATTATCTCAACAACAAATTTCTCTTTCAGAGGTAACTAAATTTTCGATCAAATAAATTGAAAAAAGCCGACGTCCTTTTGAGTCAAAAATTATAGGCAGCACTCAGATTGACATGATTTGAATGCTGTCTGCCGCTAAAAAAATAATTGGTTTGAAATCGGCGTAATTCTGCCCCGATTTGAAATTGCGGATTAAATTTATAAATCAGATCTCCGGCAATGGCTAAGTTTCGAGTTCGAAAATCACGATGGGTTAAACTAACTAAATCCTCATCGCGCGGATCATCCAAACCGATTGACCCGTATATTCCTAAACGATTTTGAAGAACTTTTGGCGTAAATCCGACCTGTGTCCAGCCGCCTCGTGTTCCGATTGAACGACTCCCTCCGGCAACTAACCCGGTTCCTTTGCGATAAGCAAAATCACTATTATAGCTTTGAAAAATTCCGGCTTGAAAACCACCTAAATTGCGACCAAGGAATGCCTCTCCGGTCAGGTTTACCCGCTCAAGCAGCGGGAAATTCCAATCAAGGGCAATGCCTACTGATTCTATATCGTTTCTGACATTTATGCTTCCCGTAAAGATCCTTGAATGTCCATATTGACCCGATAAACCAATACTTCCGGCTTTCTTAGTTCCAAACCAATTATTATCACCAAAGGATAACCGACTTTGAATAAATGGCAACCGGGAACTTGAACCACTGGTTGATTGTAAAAAGAAAGATGTATTTGTGGCAGAATCTCCAGTTTGCGGAGCAAGGATCGCACCTGCAAAAGTAAAATTTTTATTTAGTTTTCTTTCTATCTTGATTTGTGGTAATCGTGCCCAATTATTTCCTGCTGCTGCCATTTGCGGAATTGCGGCGGCGGCGAGCGAGATTGGATTGACTGGGGCAAACACCATCCAATCCTGCCCGATGGTGACTGAAGTTTTTTCCCAATCAAGTTTTGCGTTTGCCAACCTTAAACGCACCACCCCAAAATTTTCGCCGATGCCGACCGATGGAAACCCGCCGAAAAAATCAGCTTCAAGAACAGCGGAAAGTCTGGCTTTCCCCACTTCGGCACCTTCCAGCCGAAAACCAAGCCTGGTTTGTCTGACACTGGCACTCATATTTCCACTTCCCGTTGGAGTTGCAAATAACGGAACATCCGCATTATTGGTTCCTCCACTATTACCAAAAGCGTTAAAGTAAATTGTTCCGTAGGGAGTTAAACGAACTGAACCGAGGTCAACACCGGTTGTTTTCGGCTGTTTAGCCGATTCAACAGTTTGATTCTGTTTTGGCTCTGTTTTAGCTGGAGTAGGATCATTAGAAATAGATTGAGTAACAGGTTTGTTTAAGGCAGAGTCTTGTTTAATTTTTGCAAGTTCTTCGCGCATCACCTTCATCTCTGCTTCCATTTGAGTGAGGCGTTTTTGCAATTCCTCGGTCTTGTCAAGAGAATCAACCTGTTGAGCCCTAATAGACACAAAACAGGCTAAAACAATAAAAAATAAAATAATTTTGAGTTTCATAAAATTAAAAATTTCAGGCGTGAGCATTAACTCCGTTGGGAATTCTATCGTCATCCCGTCGAATAAATGAGAAGTAATTTATTGCCAGACAAATGATGGCGAAAACAGCAAGCAGGACGAATCCAATGGTATAATTTCCAGACATTTCTTTGACCAAGCCAAGCTCGATCGGAGGGAAAAATCCGCCAAGCCCGCCGAAGGCACCAACTAATCCGGTTACCGTTCCGGTTTCTTTCGGGAAATATTGGGGAACTAACTTAAAGATGGCTCCATTTCCAAGTCCTAACGCCGCCGCACAACCAAGTGCGCCAATGGTAAAAGGAATAATTGAAGGAATACTGAGCAGGAGTGCTAAACCGGCGATGGTTCCAAAAACAACCACTAAGACCTTTGAACCACCGATCTTATCGGATAAAATTCCCCCGACAGGTCGCATTAAGGTTGCAAGAATAACAAACCCAGCTGTTCGAGCTCCGGCATCGGTCGGGGTCAGATTAAAAAGTTCTTTTAATAAAGTTGGCAAATAAAGTGCAAGTGCCACGAATCCGCCAAAGGTCAAAAAATAAAATAATGCGAGTGTCCAGGCAATTTTTGAACTTTTGAAAATACTGAGATTTTCCGCCAGAGTTTTTGGTTTAGTTATCACCGCCGCGTCTTTGGCAAAAAGATAGAAAATAATTCCCCAACCAAAAGTGATGGCAGCAAAGACAAAGAAAACCGTCCGCCAATCACCAAACTGCAATGCCAGAACGGGCGCGAAAAAGACGGCAATTGATTGCCCGATATTTCCTGCCCCGTAAATACCGAGTGCCGTTCCTTGTTTTTCGGGTGCGAACCATTTTGAAGTAAAGCCGACTCCGACAGGAAATGTGGTTCCCGCGACACCTAAAAGCAGACCAAAAACTAAAAGTTGCGAATAACTGGTGGAAAGTCCGACAGCAACAGCCGGAATCGCCGAAAATATCAGCAATGCAGCAAAGACTTTGCGACCGCCGAAACGATCCGCCGCCATTCCCGCAAAGATTCTGCCGATTGATCCCAAGAGAACCGGAATGGCAATCAATAAACTTTTTTCTGTAGCAGTGAGTTTATAGATCTCCGTGAACTTTGGAGCCAGAGCGGCAATTAATCCCCAAACCGCGAAAGAAACTGCAAATGAAATGGTAGAAAAAAATAGTGCTCGTGAAGCCCCTGATTTAGTTATATTGTTATCCATAGAATTTAAATTACTCAGCCGAGAGGTCATCTGCAAAGCGCGTGCCAATCTTAAATTATTTTTCGTTAATTAATGTAAACACAACTAAACGCAAAGGTTAACCAGGTTAATAAAGTGTCTTGCTAGGACACATAACAATAAATAAAAAAGCAGGTGCGTAATTTTCCACACCTGCTTCCTGATAAAATCATCCCCTTTGAGGGTAAATTTTATGTTTTATGATTAGCCTTTGAGTTTAAGTTCACAACCCGGCGTAAAGCGGGTTTCCACCATAAAAAAATGGATAGCGCAATCAGCCAACAAACTCCCGATGCGATAATAAGCGGCAGTAATTGTTTAAACTCTCGGGCTAAGGCGGCTTCGACGGCTGCCGATAAGATCCAAAGTTGAGCAATATTGATCATCACCAACAGAACTAAACGCGCCTGCCAAACCGCCGTCCATCCGCGCACCGGAAGACGTTTATCGGCTCTAAAATTTGGCTGATTGGAGATTGATCGAACCTTAAAAGCCGGATGTGCAGATTCATTCAGTTCATATTCATTAACTTTTTTCATTGCCTCGCTCCTTTCGGTTAACTGCCCAAATCTCTCCGCCCCGTTCTTCAATTTCGATTTTGTCTAACGGGCGTGGCGGTGGTCCGTATAAATTTCTGCCGTCGTGGACATCGAAACCTCCATCGTGACAAGGACATTCAAGACGGTCGTGATCTTTTGAGTAATAGACCGGACACGAAAGATGTGTGCATTTTTGCCCGTAAGCATAAAGTTTTCCGTCTTTGGCGCGTATCAGAATCGCCGTTTCTTTTTCATTCGGATAGCGGAAATTCAGGGCTGATCCGGGTTGTAAAGCATTTGCTCCTTCAATTTTCAACGGAGTGAAAGACTTTTCTATTCCGGCATCGTAAACAGCTTTTCCGGCAAATCCGGCAGCACCTAAAAATAACGCGCTGGATGTTAAAAAGAGAAAATTACAAAACTCACGGCGCGTAACTTGTCCTTCTTCGTCCCGGTCGTAGGGAAATTCCTTTTGATGTGAGGCAGTCGCTTCACGAACATCCAATTCATTAGAAATTTCGTTGTCACTGGCTAAGACGTTTTTAATTGTTTTTGATAAATTTGAACTCATTGTTATCAGTTATCAGTTATCAGTTATCAGTTATCAGTTGGTTGAAGCAGGTTTTTACTGTTCATTGATAACTGCTAACTGTTTAAAATTCATTGCTTTTATCGGATTCTTCAACTTGCGTATCAATCCACGATTCTGTGGTTTGCGCTTTTTGCGATTCGGTTAAACCGATGCGTCCTTCAAAAACGCCGCAGCCATCGACATTTACTTCGTCAGCATCACTCGGAAGCATTAAAAAAACTTTTGTTTCAACGTGCTGATTGCCGAAAACATGAACATTAACTGGTTTTGTGCGGCGCAGCGGAACAATTTGTTCAAATTTGCCGAATGTAATTGCCCCGGTCGGACAAACACTCGCACACATTGGTTTCAAACCTTCGGAAGTGCGGTCTAAACACATATCACACTTCATTTGCAGGTGCATCGCTGTATTATATTTCGGCACACCGAACGGACAGGCATTAACGCAATTTCGGCAATCTAAACAGCGCGGTTTTAGAGCCGACATCACAATTCCGTCTTCATTTTGTTTTATTGCATCAGCCGGACAAACGAGCGCACAAGTCGGTTCGGTGCAGTGCATACAGACAGTTGGCATTGTTGCCGTTGTTTCTGCCCGATCAATATGGTCAACGAAAATCATCGAAAAACCTTTGTGAGTTGAACATTCGCGGCAGGCGGCAACGCACGAGCGGCAGCCGATACAGCGTTGCGGATCTATGAACATTGTTTCCTGCATAAATTATTTACCTCTCTGCACTTCGTTCAAACTTGTTCCTTTGCGACCTTTGCCCAAAATTGGTAATTCACGGGAATGGATTTTCTCAATTTTTGCCGCGCAAGCCTTGTATTCGGGTATCTTTGAAGTTGGATCAAGCGCTGGATTGGTCAATTGATTCGCCGCCAATTCCTCGCCCCAGTGATACGGAATAAAAATCGTATCAGGTCGAATAGTTCGCACCACCAAAGCCGGAAAGATTCCATTTCCGCGCCGTGAAATGACTTTAACTCTTTCACCATCATTGATTTTCAATTTTTGTGCTGTGTCAGGATGGATTTCGACATACGGCTCGGGGCATTGCTGAACAAGAAATCCGATACGGCGCGTTTGATTGCCCGACAAATATTGATAAACGACTCGTCCGGTCGTTAAAATCAGCGGAAATTCTTCGTCAGGTTTTTCTTTGGCTCCGGTATATTCAACGGCGTGAAATTTTGCTTTACCGTCATCATGAGCAAATTTTTCTTCAAAAAGGCGCGGCGTTCCCGGATGTTCAAGTGTCGGGCATCCCCAAAAAACACCATTCTGTTTTTCGATCTTTTCGTAAGTGATGCCGTAATAATCGGCTTTTCCACCTTTTGAAGCGACCCGCAATTCGTCAAAGATTTCGCGCGGATTATTGAAAGTAAAATATTTTCCGCGTCCCATTCGGCGGGCGATTTCCTGCAATATCCACCAATCTTCGCGGGCATCGCCGGGAGGATCAATCGCTTTATTGATCTTTATGACGCGCCCTTCGCCGTTGGTCGTTACGCCTTCATCTTCCGCCCAGGTTGTGCCGGGCAAAATAACATCGGCATAGCGCGATGATTCCGACATAAAAAAGTCTATGCAAACATTGAACTCCAAACCTTCGAGGGATTGACGAACACTATTGATGTCGGGAAGCGAAACCATCATATTACTGCAAATTGACAGCAACGCTTTTATTTCACCTTCGCGCATTTTCTGAAAAACTTCGACCGCCGAAACTCCGGCTTGTGGCATTTCTGCTTCTTCAATTCCCCAAACATCTGAGACAAATTTGCGATGCTCGGGATTAAGTATTGAACGGTAACCCGGTAATTGATCGGCTTTTTGCCCGTGTTCGCGTCCGCCTTGACCGTTGCCTTGTCCGGTAATTGTCCCGTAACCACGACCTTCTGAACCGATTTTTCCGGTCGCCAGCACAATGTTGATGTAGCTTAAAACATTGTTCGTGCCGTTTGAATGATGTTCGATACCGCGTGCGTGAAGAATCATCCCCGTTTTTGCTCGACCATAAAGCCGCGCCGCCTGAATTATTTTTTCAGCCGGAACACCTGAAATTTCCGAGGCGATTTCGGGCGGATATTTCAAAGCCGCTTCTTTGGCTAATTCCCAATCATTTGTGCGATTTTTAATAAATTCTTCGTCAATTAAATTTTCATTGATTAAGACATTCAAAATTCCATTGGCAACGGCAACATCCGTTCCGGGTTTGAGTTGGAGATGCAAATCGCCTTGCCGCGCAGTTGGAGTTTCGCGCGGATCTATCACAATCCAAGTGCCGCCGTTATCGCGTTGTTTCCACAAAAAACCGTTTAATATCGGAAAAGTTTCGGCGCAGTTTGCTCCGGCAATTATCAGAACTTCCGCTGACGGAATATCCGACCAAGGGTTGGCGGCGCGGTCAACGCCGAACGCTTTATTGTTTCCAGCGGCGGCAGAAGCCATACAAAGTCTGCCGTTGTAATCAATGTAGCGGGTTTGCAATCCGACGCGGGCAAATTTTCCAACCAGATAAGTTTTTTCGGTTGTTAAACTTGAACCCGAATAAACCGCAATCGCATCTTTACCGTTTTTAGATTGAATTTCCTTGAATTTTGAAACGACCAGATCAAGTGCTTCGTCCCAAGTTGCTTTTTCAAAAATACCGTTGCGCTTAATTAACGGATGAAGCAAACGGTCAGGGTGATGAGTTTGCAGATAAGCTGTGACACCTTTCGGACATAAACGACCTTCATTAACCGGAAAATCATAACGCGGTTCAAAACCGACAAGTTTATTTTTTTCGACCAATAAATTCAGTCCGCACTGCATCCCGCAATAAGGGCAGTGAGTCGGCACCACCTTATCAATCACGCGGTCAGCCTGCCATCCGCCATCAGGCTCATCGTGTAGGTGCGGTCCGAATTGTTCAATTATTTTGTCTAAATGTTGAACTTTGCTCATTTTTATTATTGAGTATTCTTTTCGTTATCTTTGTTTTCGACTCGTGAACCGATAAAAACCTTTTCTTTGGTGTCAGGAAGCCCTGCGTAGGAAAGTCCGCGCATGATTCGTTTACAGCGCGGACAGTAATCCTGCAAAGTGTTCCCGTTCTGCATTTTGTAATCAAAACCCAATTCGTCAACTACTTTTTTCAGATCGTTGATCCACATCTGCCCGGCAAACATTGTTCCGCAGCGTGGACAAATGGCTTGCTCCATTTCCTGCGAACGCCGTTGATAAAGCTCAACCCCGATTGATGCCGGACGTTGGATAATGTGAAATAATTTCCCGAACGGCAAATAAAAAAGCGTCATAATCACCGTTGCTTGATGAAACAATGAGATGAACGAATACATATAACCTTCAAACCAGAGGCTCGAAGCGGTCAGCATCAATCCCGAAACGCTGATCGCAATCAGCATCAAATGCGGCACAAAATCAAGCAGAAATGTTTGTGAAGCAATCGCCCCGCGATCTTTTAATCTGCGCTGAATCGCAATCGCGCATCCGGCGAGAACCATAATGGCGGAAAAATCCAGTCCATGAAAAACGATCCAAGCGAAAATGTCGCGCCCTTGCATTAATGAAAGAGAAAAACCGAAAAGATATGTGCGATACCCCAGATCGCCCTCAAGCTCAAAATGCACCCAGCCGAAAACGAGCGGAAAGGTAATTGCCGCCGCAATGACACAACCCCACATGATCAAAAAGTGCATCAGCCAGCGCATAGTCCCGCGCTTAAAAATAAACTTCTGTTCAATGAAATTGGTTGCTACCGTTTTTGCTGCGCTTACAGAACTTGAGGCAAACTTTTTGCGCTCGAAAAATAACTGCAAACCCCGCTTGAAATATACTCGTGTCGCCGGGCGCTGGAGCCAGATGGCATACCGAAAAAATATCGCGCCGAAAGCAACGACACTTGCGATTGTGTAACCGAAAAGAGCGGAATCGAAATGTTCGAGATTGCGAGAACCAATTATGACCAGCGCAGTCAAAACCGCTGAAGCACCAAGACCAATTAGGGTTGGGTTTGTGTAATTTATTTGTGGCGAAGTGATCTTTTCCGGCGTTGTTGCCATAAAATTATCTGAAATCAAAATTAAATCCCGGGAGATCTAGTTTTTTTGAGTTTTAAAAAAGAATCGGAAGCCTATTTTGGAAATTTCAAAACAAACTTACTTGCAAAATCCGTTCCGTGACCGGATTTTATTGATTTACAGTATTTTTCAAGCGATAACTAATGATTTTCTCATTATTAACAAATCGAAATTTAAAGCAAGTTTTTTTGGAAAATTTTGTTTGAAGCTAATTGTTTGGCAAAGGGGTGGGAAATTACAAACCAACTGCGTAAAAATCCGCAGTTGGTTTAACCCTTTGGGTATTTATTTATTTGTTATTTGATAGGGTTTGAGGTATCTGTTATTTGATTTACGGAGTAAATGCTTTTTACTTAAGTATTTATCAAAACTTTACGGGAATTATTTTACCAAATGATTTAGGTGATCCAAGAATTTTTCATCGGATATATCTGGCTCGCCTTTTGCAATGATTAAAAACGAGGTTATTATAATGCAAAATTTTACAACTAAAACAATCAGGGAAATTGCCGTCGAAATGCCGGTCACGACCCGCGTCTTTGAAGAATTTAAAATTGATTACTGTTGTGGTGGAGGAAGGAACTTTGCCGTCGCCTGTCAGTCAGCAGGTGTGGCACCGGAAGTTCTTAGCCAAAAACTCAATCAGGTGTTAAGTGCCCAGAGCCAAAATAATACTGAAACGCCTGTTCAAAAACAAAGCCTATCGGCATTAATTGATTATATTCTTGAGAAACATCATATTTTTACTAAACAGGAGCTGATTCGCCTTAAGCCATTAATGGAAAAGGTTGCGAGTAAGCACGGACCAAATCACGAGGAACTGCTTCCGCTCCAAAATTATTTTAATGAACTGTATGATGATCTGATGCCGCATATGATGAAAGAGGAAAACGTTTTGTTTCCTTTTATCAAACAACTGGAAATGGCTGATCTGCACAATTTATCCAGTCCAAAGCCGCCATTTGGAACAGTTAAGAATCCGGTTCGAATGATGCTGCTGGAACACGATAAAGACGGTGGGATCCTGCGGAAAATGCGTGAGACTTCTAAAGATTATAAAGTTCCCGAAGGGGTGTGTCCGAGTTTTCAAGCACTTTATTTTGGACTGGAAGAACTGGAAAAAGATCTGCATCGACATATCCATCTGGAAAATAACGTTCTTTTCCCTGATGCTGTCGAACTTGAGCAAAAAGTAATGTTTGTCAATTAATCAAAACAAATTTCACAATTAGTTTATTCTCCCAAAATTGGATAAATATTTGGAAAAGTTTCAACTATATATTTCTCTATTAATAAAAAAGGTAACCGAATTTTTCAGTTACCTTTTTTTCTTTCAAATTGATTAAGCAAAATTTAGATGTTTGCCAAACCAACTTTCTATCATCCAAAACCTTGTTTATAATGAAAAATTAACAGCTTTTCTCATTCATCTCGGAAAAACTTACCGACTAAAATTACGTTGTCCTTCGTTTATCCTTTGTTTTGCCAAAATTATTCCGAGGCAGAATAAACTAAGAAGTTTGATCGCATCAAAGGCAATATAAATAAGATGACCATTAGAAAAAGGCGGTGCTTCCCCACTTAAAACCTGAAGTGCTCTGACATCTAAAGCCGGTAAAACCCAGATCGTTTCCAGAAATAAAAGTAAACCTGCTATGCCGAGAAAATAGAGCCATGATCTACCTTTCGGACGCTGCATGAGAACCGAGAAAATCAAAAGAACTGCCATCACAAGCTCGATTTTATTGAGGGTCTGAAAAACTATCCGCCCGATTCCCAAACCTAAGGCTAGCGTAATATTCGGCGCGGTAAATTTTAAGGGAGCTTCCATAAATGAAATTGCCCCGACCGCACCAAACCACATAAAAGGAATAGCTATTTGTAAGATTCTAAAAAACATATTTTTAATTTAACTAAAAGAAAACAGGTCAGAGAGTTTAAATCACCTGAGAAATTTATCTAAACTCTCCAACCTGCTTTTCAATTTACACTTCGATCAATTCACCCGCCGGAATTTCTTCGGTGACTGTTTTCGGCTTCCTGAGCATAAGATCTATGGCAAACCAGACGAAAGCCACTGCACCGACGGCAAAGGTCGAATCTCCAAAAATTCGCATCCAGCGGAAAAACTGCATCCAGTCGGTCTGCATAAATTCGGGACTACGGGCTGACCAGTAACCGGTTGAAACCGATTCCACTGTTTGCATTAAGCCAATCGGAAGAAGACTTAATAACATCATCGCCAGCATTCCGCCATTGATTGTCCAGAAAGAGAATTTTAATAATTTTTCTTTCCAAACCCTTTCAGGATTCATTGCCCTCAGACAGAATAAAAGCAGAGCCAGCCCCAATGTTCCATAAACGCCGTAAAGTGCCCCATGACCATGCAATGGTGTCGTATTCAAACCCTGCATATAATAGAGAGCAATTGGCGGATTGATCATAAATCCAAAGATTCCTGCGCCGACCAAATTCCAAAAAGCAACTGCAACAAAGAAATAAATGACCCATTTATATTGCTGAAGCCATTTGCGCGATTTAAGGCGGTGAATATTTTCCCAGGCTTCAAATCCGACCATCGTTAAGGGGACGATTTCAAGCGCACTAAAGACCGATCCGAAAGCAAGAGCAACGGTTGGAGTTCCCGAAAAATAAAGGTGATGGCAGGTTCCGATGATGCCGCCGCTTAAATAAATTGCGGTTGAGAGTAATGAGGCTTTGGCTGCATTTTCTGCCTTGATTACTCCAAGTTTAGCAAATAAAAAAGCGACGACGACGGTGGCAAAAACTTCAAAAAACCCCTCAACCCAGAGGTGAACGACCCACCAACGCCAATATTCAACCACTGAAATATGCGAACGCATTCCCCAGAAAAGTCCAGGTGAATAGAAAAGTGCAATGCCGGCAGTCGAAACAATATAAAGGATTATCAACGATTTTTGATTACCGCTTTTTTTCAAAGCCGGAATAGCTGTCCGCAAAACCAGAACCAGCCATAAAAGTAAACCGATCAATAAGGCAATTTGCCAGAATCTGCCTAAATCAACATATTCGTAGCCCTGATGACCAAACCAGAACCATAAATCGCCGTTTCCGAGTTTGTGCATAACGCTTGCCCATTGTCCTGCCATTGAACCGAGCACAACCACGAGCAGTGCGCCAAAAAGGATATTAACGCCGAGTCTTTGGAACTTTGGTTCTTTTCCGGCGATGATCGGACCAATGAAAATCCCGGCGGCAAGCCAAGCCGTCGCTATCCAGAAAATTCCCAGCTGTGTGTGCCAGGTTCGGGTGACAACATACGGCAGATAATCAGCCAGCGGAATCCCGTAAAAGCCCTGTCCTTCGACCCCGTAATGAGCCGTAATGATCCCCATGATAATTTGGAGCAGGAAAAGGAGTGAGACCACCAGAAAATATTTGACGGTTGCTTTTTGCGAGGGATACAAAGTTGCTCCGATCAAAGGATCTTTTTCCGGAGCATCATCGGTCGGTAATTCTTCGCGTGTTCCGGCGAAAAACCAGATTATTCCGCCAATTCCGGCAATTAAGACAATGACACTAACCCCGGTCCAGAGGATGGTATCGCTGGTTGCGGTATTTCCAACCAGGGGTTCAGCCGGAAAATTACTGGTGTAAGAAATTGTTTTTCCGGGGCGATTGGCGGCTGAAGCCCAGGCTGTCCAAAAGAAAAAAGAGGTCATCTCCCGAAGTTTCACCGGATCGGACTGAGCATTTTTTTGGATTGCAAAATCTTTATTCCCATTGGCAAAGATATTTGAATAATATTTTAAGTTATCTTCAAAAGCACGGGCACGAACCGGATCAAGCGTTAAGATCCCGGTCTTTTCATCAAAGGTATTCTTTCTCATCAGTTCCTGAACCCGAAAGCGCATTACCGCCTGCTGCTCATTAGTTAAGGCAGAATAATCTTTCCCGAATTCAGTGCGGGAAAAGTCATCTAAAATAAATACTGCTTCACGGTGCAGATATTCAGCTGTCCAGTCAGGAGCGACATATGAGCCATGTCCCCAGATCGAACCGATCTGCATTCCGCCCATCGCCTGCCAAACGTTTTGTCCGTTTGAAATTTCTTCTTCGCCGATTAGTTGTTTACCATCTGTTGTGACCACAGCCTGTGGAATCGGCGGTGCCTGACGAAAGATTTCACTGCCGATCCATAATAAAACGGTGAAGGAAAGGACAAATACCAATCCAAAAATCATCCAAAGTTTTTTCATTTTTATAGAGACCTCCAAGTCGGTGGTTATTTAGCAATTCATATACCAAAACATTAAATGTTGAGAATACTGAGCTTAGAAGAGATTTTAATTTTCAAAAAGAACCAACTGTGGAATTTTACCCACTTTGCCTAAAGGTTCACAATTGATTAATAGTTGTCAGGAAGAATAAAAAAGATTGAAATGGACAGCTTTCTTAATAAGAAATAAAAAATTTAGAGATAATGTTAAACTAGAATATTTTCTACCTTCGCAAGGAGGTCTTTGACAAAAGTATTTGAAAATTTATTTAATATTCCTTGTGCCCCCATCTCTAATGCCTCTGTTTCAGTTGTCAAAGTTGCTCCGATCATCAGTAAAATTGGGGTTATCTTGTCGGTCTTTCTGATAGTTTGGCAAAGTGCTAATCCATATCCGTCCGATAGTTGGTCATCAAGCAAAATAAGGTCAAATTTTTCCAGGTTTATTTTAGTTAAAGCCTCTTCTACAGAAAACACCTGGATTAAATCATACTTTTCTAAAATTGCAAATATTAATCTACTGATGGCGCGATCATTTTCGAGACATAGAATTCGTTTCATATACATATTAATGGCTATTTTGTGTTCTAAATTTAAAAATAATCTTTAAATTAGGATTACTGATCTTTTATGAACTGCGAAATTTGACCCAAAAAGGGTGAAATCTGCGAAAAATTTCTGCGTTTATCTTTAGACAACCTTAAAAAAGGCTCTAATTTTCATTGAAAGCCTGTAATTAATATGTTAGTGTGCAAACTTGATTCCAATAGTGTTCTAATAATTAGATTTAGCCTTTCAACTATCTATATTTGGGTGCCATTGCTGGTTTTAGGAGGAATGGCTGCTTCTGGTCTGTTACTTAACCAACTCAGTGGTGATCTAATAATGTGTATAAGTCTCTTAGCTTTTGTGTTGGGAATAGCTTTTGATTGGAAAATAGGAGGATATTTGGTTGGGGAAGGAGAAATAGGTAAAAATAATCAAAAAATTAGAGAGTATCGGGACAAGGAAATTGGCATCAAGAATATTTAACCACTCCAGCCTCAGTGACTAACTCTATAACTAAGAATATTGCGCCCTCTGTTTGATAGTAATCCAGTGTTTGGAGTTGAAGATGTGAACAAATGGTTAAAGTAAATGGTATTAATTGGATTGAATCTATCTGGTTTATAAACCACCTGAATTGTCACATTCCTATTTAGGTAGTTCTGCTTTTCAAATTAGTAAAATTGTTAAGCAGATTTACCTAAATTACGGGATAAAAGAATTCAGGAATATTGTTATTTTTAAACCATTTTGATAAAAGATAAAACAATTTTTCAAAATTTGGACATACTTTACAATAAATATGTCTGACTACTTATTTAGGGGAAAGTCGGTTGAGTTAATGATACTTTTCGTGGGTTTGGGCGGAAAACCCCTTTTTCGACCAGTTCCTTGTTTGCGTGAATAAGCAAATAGCTATTTTTAGGAAAATAAAAAAGCGTTTGGTTAATCTTTAAGAGAAATTTGATTGAATCTTTAACGAAGCAGCTCTCCCCGGAAAACGCGCCAGACAGTAATAATTCTTTCATCATCCGGTTCAAGTTGATAGGTAAAGCGACTGACTATTGCTGTCATTCGATAGATTCCGGCATTCATATCTTCTTCCGATAACGCCTTTTGTAGTATTCGTCTGGTTTCATCGTTGAGAAGTTTGGCAACATCTCTGCCGAAAAGTTTTGCTCCGGTCAGTTCCACATCGAAATTCTCAAGTAAATCAAGATGGGAGCTGTTTTCGGCAAAAATTCTTTCTTCGTTTCCGGCATCGAGATAATTTTTCAGGATAAACCACAGATCTTGCACATCGCGCTCACGTTCATATGGGCGATCAGCCCAGGAAACGAGCTTCAAAAGCCCTAAACCGGCAAGCGAAACGACCTTAACGGTTAAATCGTCGGCGAGCATAATTTCGATGGTTTGCTTTTCCGCCTCGCTAAAGCCGTGCGTCGTCATCACAAACGCCCCGTCGGGCGGGAAGGCAACCTGTCCTTTTGGTGATTCGATTGCGCCATACGGCACTATGTCCAGGATAACTCTGCCTTGTCCAATCCAGATTAGTCGCTGCTCGATTCGGGTTTCGATAAAACTCCCACTTTGCACAAAGGCTTGCCTTAATTGTTCGTAACTGCTCCAATCCGAGACGGCAACACCAATATCAACGTCTTTGGTCGCCCGTTGAGTTTTGATATTGTAACCATAACTCAAAATCAAATCCCGGGCAGTCGCGCCGATGACAAAACACGAAATCCCAAGTTCCTGCGAAATCGAAGCAATCGCCCGCAACATTTCGATTAGATCAGCGGGCAGTTTCTCCCGTAAGTCGAGTAATTTCATTTTCATAAATAATCCGCGCCGTTTCCAGGTTTCTTTCATCGCCCGTTGCCAGCAAATCCGCGTAAACGATCAACGGATGCACCGTTTCCTTAATCTCAGGCATTTGCCAGAATTTCTCAATGATCTCAATATTTCCGTTTTCGGCGCGGCGTAAACCGAACCGTGCTTGAAACTGTGGAATCATTGAATCGGCGTAAACTGTCACGGTTTCGGGGTGTAGATAATCGGTCAATTTTTCGGCGGCGATTTCACCGCCCCACGCTGCCCCAAAATCTTGAATGTTGATATCTTTCCACCAACGCCCTTGAAGCTTATCGGTGTGAAAACGCCCGACCCGCAAATTAATTCGCATTTTATTAATGTAGGCTTCCACCCATTTTTTTAGTAATTCTGGAATTCGGGTTAAAGTTCTTTTATTTTTTCCCGGAAGCAATAAATAGCGATTCTTCCTCAGATCGTTAAAAGTTTCGCCGACCGCCCCTAAAGAAACTCCGGCTCGTTCGGCAATCTGTCGATAATCGTGGTTGAGAGATTCCGGGTCTATCAAGAGCAGAAAAATCACTTTGAGGCTGACGGGACGGAAAAGACGGAGAGGTTTTTCTTTTTCGCGTTGACCTTTTTTGCCGATCACGAAAACAAAAAGCCCCGGCTCGTTAAAATAAGCATTACCCGCCACATCGAAAAACGGAATCCCGGCTTGACGCAGCCTGTCTGCCTGTTCGGATGTCACATAATCCGCCACCAGAACCGTCTTTTCCGGCTGCTTCGCCTGCTCCACCGCCAGATTCCCGAGTGCAGCATTAGTCAAATTTTTTTTGATGTTTAGATTTAATAGAAATTCCCCGGCAATCTGCGGAGCGTGAATTTTAATCTGCCCATCCCCCGGTTGAGCACCCAATTTTTTAGGGCTCTTCACTTCGATGCCAATACCCGTGGTTTCTGCCAGCGATTTTACCGCCCTTTTAAATAACTCCTCTTTGCTCATAAATTTGCCATTCAGTTTACCTGTTCCCAAAGTATTATGGCATAGATTGTTCACAATTATCAAGTTGTTCACAATATAATGAACAACAGAATTTTATGAACTACTTGGTTGAGCGGCATTACCATAAAAAAAGAAAGCGGTTAGTAAAAGCTGCGAATTTGGAGGAATTTGAAAAATAGATGCAAACATTACAGGCAGGCTCATTTCTACACCTTGAAAACGACGGAAGCCTTGAATCGTTGAAATTCACCGCCCGTTGTTTAGCCGAGCATACCGGAAGTGTGGTTAAGGAAAACTTAAACGCGCAAAGTTTGGAAAATTTGGCGAACAATTTGTGGCAAAAAGCCGAATATGTCACCCGCGAAACCGAACGGCGAAGATTGCAGCAAATCTTTGTTGAAAATTTTACCGAACGATTTCATGAATTAAAACCCGATGTTTCCGTTTCGACTGCTGATTTGATAATTCAGTCATTCAATTCAGAAACTGTTGTTACTGACAAAATCACCGCCGAGGAGAACTCACCACAGCCGGAACAAGTATCCGAAAGTCTGGAAAAAAGCGATGAGTTTTTGGGGATTGTCAAAACTGATTCGTCATTCGGCGAGCCGGCTCCTGGCGAAACGGTAGTTTCGACTATGACCTCTGAGGTAACTGCACAGGCTATCGTTCAATCTGAACCCGGAACGAATTCCGACAGCATCAAAGCGGAGAATCAAACAATTGCGGTTGAAACGCCAATTTCGGAGATTAGTCAACTGCCGGAAAAAGCCGAAACCACAGAGCAGAAGATCGAAACGGTCAAGCCTTCCGCGTCAATTGCAACCGCTCCCAGCCAAAACGCACCGACTGCCAATCAAGTAAACACCGTCACCAAAACAGAGAACGCAAAAGAGCCGTTTGAGTTCGGAAAATGCACGGTCAATTTGAATTTGGTTTTGTTGGCGGGTTCGGGCAGCGATAACCGCCGCAAAGTGATTGTCAGTGCCGTTTCGCATAATCTGCCGCCGGAGATTGAATTTCTCGAAATCAATGATGGCGAAGATTTAGAGCAAATTGCCAAGCTCGTCAAGGATAAACTTGAAAGATTCCGACAAACATTGCCGGTCAAATATATTGAGCAGCTCCGCGCTGCCAAAAACAAAACGGCGAAAACGGCTTCTCCTACCCCGAAACAACGTGAAACAAGTGCCGCGATTGCGGAAAAAACAAGTGATGAGCAGCAACCGCAGAGTTCAAATGCCGCTGCCAACAATAATATCGGGCAAGCCGGAGCAACGGAAAAAGCCAGCGAGACAGTCATCTCTGCACCCGCTGAAGTCGTTTCTCAACCTGTTGCCGTCACTAATAATGTCCAACTGAGTCTTTTCTGAAATACGAAAAAACAAAAAATTATGAACGAAAATTTAACTATGGAAAACGAGAACAGCTCCGGGGAAACCACTGTGTCGCCGGAAACTATTGAAACACTGGAACAAAGTAAAACTAACGGGGAAACGAATCAGCCACAAACCACCGAAACGGTTGCTACAACCGCAATCATCAAAATCGAAGGTCAGGAAATTCCACTCGACGTTTCGATTGCCGCTGACGATAATTTGCTCAAAGCGGCGTTGAGTCCTTATTACCCATCGATCAAAAACGCCCAAATCTCACGCGAAACGCGAGTTGGGCAGATGATCGTTTCGATTGTCAAAAAAGCCGAACATAAAGGAGAAAGCAGCGAACAATCAAGGAGATGAAAACGAAAAGCCAAAATAGCCGCCGTTTTTCAAACGCCGATGATCTTACTCTGCGGCGACTAATTAAAGCACCTGAAACCGCCAATCAGATTTACGAACTTGCCGAAAGCCTTTATCTACGGGGTGAAGCGGCGGAACGGATGTCTTTGACAGAGATTGCCCAAATTAACAACTATCTTCAGCAAACGGAGACAGACGGGAAGGCGATGAAAAAGCAGTTTCAAGATTTGGCGGAGATCGAAGATGGTTTTCGTGCCGGTGAAATTCCAATAGGGTTTTAAGAAAAATGGCAAAGGTCAAAACCAAAACTCTGAAAGCCACATCCGGGAGCTTTCTTCCGGGCATTGCTTGTCGGCTCATTGAAGAAAACCGTCGGAGACGAATCAATTTAAGCCAAACGGGCGGTAATTTTCGCGGAAATCTCGGAAAAACCGTCGCTTACTTAAACTGGAAAGCTGAATGTAACTCACTTTCGGGCGCAATCTATTATATCGCCACAGAACTTGAGCGGGAAAAGATTTACGCCCTTTACTACAAACTGTTTCCGAAAGAGTGGCGGGCATCTTCGGGGAGCTTTACCAAGAATGGTTACAACGAATATCACACCGAGCGCGAGTATGAGTTTATTAGTTTGGTCAGCGAAAACTATTTTCCGTTTTGCACCTGGCTTGATTGGTCGGATTATCGTTTCGACCATATTCCGATTGAAGGAGTTAATCTTGATTTATGCTGCGGTGAATTCGAGTGGGAAGAGTTTCGCCCGTCTCTGAGATTTGCCGTTGCCGCCTTTTTGTGGCGCGGTGGCGGAATTTACGATTGGGATTGGAATGAAATCCTTTCGAGCTTTAATCTGCAATTGGAAGATTTGCCGCCGATCAATCACGAAAATCCGCCTTACCGCGAACTTGAAAAGCGGCGCGATAACCCGAAGATTCAGCGTTTTCTACATCTGATCGAGTTCATTTATCACGACACGGGCAATCCGTTTATTGATACGACCTGCTGCCAGCCAATGGAGTTGTTTGAATGGACTCAGGAAAATCTCGAAAAATTAAAAGCCGATTACAAAGCAGTGCAAGCATATTTTGAAAGCATGGACAGTCTTGATGAAGATATTGAACGAAATGCTCGGAAAACTTTCAAGGAACTCATTTCACTTTGGAATACCGGACACTTGCCAAACGAGAAACGAAAAAGGGAAGCGGCGGACAACGAGGACGATAGTTCAGGATTATTGATAAATATTTTGGCAGGTTCAGAGGAGACTGCCCAACCTGCTTTAACTATTTGAAGTAGAATTTTTTCATTTATGAGCAGCATTGAAACCAACAATTTTCTCAAAGCTCCAGCGGATGCCAAAGCCGCGCTTTTCTTTCTCGAAGGGCATTATCAGCTTAACTATCAGGCAGGCAAGGTGGCAAAAACAAAGTTTTTAACCCCTTCGCAAATCGCCAAGGCTTTTGCAGTGAAAGACGTTTTCGATTCGGGGTGGATCGAACAAAGCGTGCTTCGTTTTGCGCTTTTAGCCAAGAAAACCTCCAAGATTTTAAGTGTCTTGCCAGCCGGAAAACGGAAAATCTTGATTACTGATCCGCGTCCTGCCGATGAGCGGGAAATTGAGGCAGCAGACACGGCAGAGACAATTCTCGAACTCGAAGTTCCGGTGCCGACTCTTCTGTTAGTTGGGATCGGACAAAGATATTATTTGTGGGCAACGCTCGACAAAATTGTGACTCAAGCATCAAAAATCTGCCCTGCCCCGTTTCCAAACCTGGACAATTCAGGCGGCATTTGTTTTGGAAGTAACTTAACGCCCGAATGTCGGCTTGAGACCATCGAAAGTGTCTGGAGAATGATTTTCGACAGTCCTTTTAATAATCATCAAAGTCAAAACCGCTGCCTGACACATAAAAAAGATGCCAGAAAATTATGGCTTGAATTGGAAGGTAAAAAGACTTTTCCAAAAAACGCCTTAATCAAAACCGGGCATACCGTCGCCGAACTCTGGGAATCCCTTCGCTAAACCAACTAAGAATTCCACATCTCCAATATTTTTCTGACAGTATGAAGATACCAAACCTCGTTGAACGTAAATTTTTGCGCTCCACAGATCAGCCTATTACCGCCCCGCTTTATGAGATTGTCATCGCCAATAACGGGGTTTTCAAACGTGCCAAACGGCGCGAAATGACGGCCAGCATTGAATTGTCACCCTTTAAGGTCAAAATCCCGGAATTGGCTGAAGGCGTGGCGCGAGTCGAATTAAGAGCCGGAATCCCCAGCCGAATTTTTGCGGAAATCTTGAGGCACGCCCGAAACTCAACCGAGGCGAAAAGATTTACCGAAAATTTATACGCTGTTTGTTGGGATGAAACAAAGCACGATTATTTTTGGGAAGAGATCAGCCAAAGCCGCAATTTTGGCAGCACCATTGCCCGGGATGATTATCCGGCTTACCGGAACGCCGTTTTAGAGCTTCACACTCATCCGCCGAACTGCCGGAATTTCAGCGGGCAGGACACCTTGGACGAGAGTGGCAAGTTTCGCTTGTTCGGAATTTTGATTGACATTCACACGGAAAAACCTCTCATCCGCCTGAGAGTGGGAATTTACGATTCCTTTTGGGAAATTCCGGTTGAAATGATTGCGGATTCTCCGCCCTTTTTCCTCTCTGATTTAGTCAAACAGGAAAATGAGCAACAGGAACAAATCTGTCAAAATCTCGAAGACGAAGCCGTAAATTACATTTTCGTCGAAGAGTATCTGATTTCCCAAAACCAATCTTTCCTTGAAAATATATGAATCTGGATTTGAGCCATCTCAACGCTAAATTAGTCTTGCCTGCTGATTACAAAACCATCGAATTCTGGCTTGTTGGCGCGGGCGGAACCGGGAGCTTTATGGCGATGAATCTCGCCCGTCTGGCCTTTGAACTTAAAACTTTAGGCAAAAGAGTAAATCTTAATATTGTTGACCCGGACATGGTAGAAAAAGGAAATATTCCGCGCAGCAATTTTTGTTTTGCCGAAATCGGCGAAAAAAAGGCTGAAACAATTGCCAAAAGAATCGCCCAAGCGTGGGGAATTGAAGTCGGCTTTGTCAATGAGGGTTTTTGTCCCGCTCTACTTGAGTCCAAATCGGATGACTGGAACACGAAACACCTTGATTCAAATAAACTAATATTTTTGGTTGGCTGCGTGGATAATTATTTGGCACGCCGGCAGCTGCACGAAACTCTCAAACTTCACAACGAAAAAAGGTATCAACGCATTCCGCGTCTGTGGTGGATTGATGGCGGCAATGGACAAGATTCGGGGCAGGTTTTATTTGGCAACCGTTTGGATAAAAAAGAGATTTGCGAATCCGCCTCTCAAACGCCGATTCTTTCGCTTTTGCCCGCGCCGAGTCTGCAACACCCGGAACTACTTGAACCGGAAACTCAAAAACCGAAAGTCCAAACTAATCAAAACTCAAACAACGGAATTACTTGCGCCGAGCGAATCCGCCTGGGCGAACAAAGTCTGAATATCAATCAGCGAGTGGCGGTGGAAATGTCGGAAATATTATCAGAATTGCTGTTAACTCAAAACTTAAAACGGTGTGCCGCATATTTTGATTTAGAAGCGGGATCAAGTCGCTCTGTTTACAATACACCAGAGGCAATTACCATCGCCGCACACTTCCAAACCAAAGCCAAACCGGAAAAGATAAAAAACTAAAGCGGTCAGTAGTAATGATGGAATTAACGAAAACTATGAATCAAGAAGACCTGCCAACAAATCTAAAGACAGATGTTCTCGCCGGTGATATTTGGGCGATGCTCGGTGCTAACACCAACATTTCCAACCCCCAAATTGAGCAGACAGGCAATCAAGTTGAAATGGAAAAGACAAGCGAAATTCAAAGTATTTCTGATTTGGCAAGTGAAATTTTAGGCAAACTTGAACAAAAAAAGGAAACTGCCGCCACTCACTTAGGAATTTCGGCAGCAGAAGTCGAAACGCTCCCGTTTGATTTAACTGCCCTCGAACAGGAAGGGATTTTTCTCAACATTGACGCAACCGGATTTTCCGTCTTGAGCCGTCAACTTGACTGGCAATCTTTAGGCATTGAATTACCGAAAGAGAAGGCTGTTTATTTAAGCCCGCCGCGCACCGGACTCCTGCCCGACGATTACCGCAAACCGTTATTGCGGGCAGCTTCGCAAGCTCACCATGCGCTTGACCGATACAGTTTTCGGTTTGCTTTGTGTGAAACCGTGCTTGGTTCAAGCGAATATCGCTGGATTCCGTTTACCGCTTTTGAAGCCTTTGAAAAGGAATTCGCTATTGCACTCGAAACACTCGCTAAGGCTAAGCTAGCCGTCATCGAAAATTACGATGAGATTTTGGAAACCTTGCGGGAAACTTTTCGCGCTTTGGCAAAGGATTCAGCCGAAAGATTGTTGGCAACGATTAAAGATGA